>JBEEGK010000296.1:0-2937 GCA_041166845.1 Acidobacteriaceae bacterium | reverse complement strand
CGCTAGAGACGCGATGCCCACGGTGGCAATCAGGAAAAGAAACACATTGGGGCGCGACGCTATCCGGCCCGTGCGACTCTACAGAGAACCACTAGAGTAGCCATCCTGTGTGAAAGCATCGGCATCGCGATCTTAGCGTCGATGCGGTCGTCGAAGGCACCGTCCAGACCGCCGACAACCGCATTCGAGTTTCTGTACGCCTTCTACGCGTCCGCGACGCCAAGCCTTTGTGGGCACAAACCTTCGAGGTTTCCGCCGACAATGCATTTACGCTCGAAGACTCCATCGCAGAACGTGTTGTCTCGAATCGATACTTCGCGGCCAATTACTACACCGAAGACGGGTACCGTAAAGCCCTTCACTACTTGCAAAATGCCATCGATGACGATCCGGCATACGCCTTGGCTTTCCGGCTCCCTTACTGGCGAACAGCAACGTGCTCCGAACAAACGCTCCACCGCAAACGCCTCCGCCTACGCCAACTATTTGCGCGGCCCAACTTCGTCAAGCGATCACATTCGACCCCTCGTTCGTTCCCGACCACCGTGATTTTGTGCTGGGCTCTCGACGCGAAAGGCGACACCAAAGCAGCCCTCGATTCCTGCAAGCAAGCCTTGGAGCGCCAAGCGAGCCCATGGACCGCTTTGGCGTTGGCGCGAGCGCAAGCTGTGGCCGGGGACCACGCCGCCGCGGCTGCCACTATGGCTTCCGTCCGCCGGTCGGAGCAGTTTGTTTCGGGCTATGATCCAGGTGCCGTTTATACCGCGCTCGGCCGGACCGACGACGCGTTTGCCGCTCTCGAAGAATGCTATCAATCTCGCGCGGAATGGATGTCGTACTTAAAGGTCGATCCTCAAATGGACACTCTTCGCCGAGATCCACGCTACACAACTCTCCTCAAACGCATAAATCTTTAACGCTCCAAGCGTACGCCATACTGGTGCGACGTCTCCCGGTCACGGTGGATGTTTTGGCCTGGGATTGGTAATGGAATCGATTCGCGAAACTTCTGAATGACGGGCTATGCGGAAGTTATTCTGGCGGACCCTGTCGCGGGTTACTTCCGGCTTGCCGACAAACCGCTCACAAAGCGACATCGCCGGGTCAGCTTCGACGCGCCTCCGTGGCACTTCGTCGATATTCTCTAGGTGCCACACCCAGGACACGTTTGAAAGCCTTGCTAAACGCCGCATCCGAGTCGTAGCCAACAGACTTTGCTATCTCGAACAGTTTCCTATCATCTTTCTGCAGCGATCCAATCGCCTTGTACATTCTCCAGTTTGTCAGATATTCGAGAGGCGTTTCTCCGAGCAGTTCCTTAAATCTCAATGCAAACGTTGAACGAGACATACCTGCTGCCAAGGCTAGTGTTTCCACCGTCCACGGATTCTCGACTCTCTCGTGCATTGCTTTGAGTGCCACTCCAATTTTTGGATCGAAGATGGCGCGAAGCCATCCACTTTTACAATTTTCGGAGCTCGACGCTATGTGGGCGCGGACACACTGTATGAACAAAATATCCGCAAGCCGGTTGACCATTACTTCCGAGCCCGGTGCCGGTTCTGCCATTTCCGATGCGACCAACTGCAGAGTCGAGTGGAGTGCCAGGCTGTGGGCCTGATCTGCTTTGACCAGTATCAACTCTGGAAGCAAGCGTTTCAGGGGCTTAATGCTCGTCGGCGCAAAGCTGAACCATCCCGAAATTATGGTGGTCGGCGCGCCGCCTCCTCCGTAATAGATCACGTTGCTGCCGTTCTTAGGTGCAGCATCACAGAAGCTGCGCGCCCGAGTGCGCGGATTGTCCCGCAGCGCGTATGTACTCGCCGGTGCTAACAGGAAGCAATCTCCGCCCGTGAGCGGAAGCGGATCTGGCATCCCTTTTACGCTCAGCCAGCAATTCCCGCGCGAAACCATACCGAAGTGAGCGAACTGGGCGGGCGAATTCTTCGGGGCAGACGAATGAGCCCCGGCTTCTCCCTCAGCCTCACGAATAAGGCCCCAGGGTGCAGTCGCCTCCAGACGGGCCTGCACTACGCTGGCGACGTGCATCGTGTTGAACAGGTCTGTAATCGGGTCCAACTTGATCCTCCATCTTGGACGAATAGACAAGTTATGCGGACTTAATGACGGGTCTAGTCCAGCAGCGCGGACATCTACTACTAGTAGTTAGATGAATCGTACCGCTCAGGAGGTGCATGTGAAACTACTTCGAATTGATTCCAGTGCTCGGTCCAGTTCAGTAACTCGGCAACTGACAGCGAAGTTCGTTGAGGCATGGAAGCAAAACCACTCCGCTGGCGACGTTACACAGCGGGACCTCGCGACAACCGTGCTGCCTCAAATCACTGATCATTGGGCCGGGGCACACCTCGAACCGTCTCAGCTGAGTCCTGCTCAGCGGAATTATCTGGTCACCTCTGACCACTTGATCGAAGAACTGCAGGCAGCGGATACCATCGTAATTGGCGCGCCCATGTACAACTTCGCGATTCCTTCCTCCCTCAAGGCGTGGATCGATCAGATTGTGAGAATGGGGAAGACGATTGGTTATGGAGCAAGCGGTGCGCGCGGACTTCTCGCCAACAAAAGAGTGATTATCATCACCGCACGAGGCGGCGCCTATGGAAAGGGCTCTCCCGCAGAGAAGTTCGATTTTCAGGAACCCTATTTGCGTCACATTTTCGGATTCATCGGTCTCACGGATGTGACATTCATTCACGCTGAGAACCAGGCCCGCGAGGAGGCCGGTCCGCGGCTAGCCGCCGCCGCTGAAGAAATTGGGCGCCTGGCAGTTGAGCAAAGCCAGCAAGTTGCTTATTGAAACATTTAAATAAGAAATGGACGCATGCATGAACGTGACTCTATGGATCGTTCAAGGCCTCCTGGCGTTGGCCTTCATCGCCGTCGGTGCGATGAAGCTGTTTGCCTACGAAAAGT
>JBEEGK010000295.1:0-13266 GCA_041166845.1 Acidobacteriaceae bacterium | reverse complement strand
AAAAGACGGTGGCACGAGCACCAAACCAACCATCAGCAGCAGCCATAGCACGTTCATGGGTACTCCACGTCCGCAATCAGATACGACACACTGTGCGCAGGGATAAAGAGCTGGGGCTTTTTCATGTTGGTTGTACCTATTAGTATCTGCTCGGTGTCTTCCACCCAAAGCCCATCGACGTGAAACTCCCGCACTATGCCTTTAAAGATCTTCGCTTCATGGACGAGCTTGATCTCGATTTTTTTCCCAAGAAGTCTATCCTGCTTAATCATCGTAGCTATCCCTTCTTCCCCGCCCTGATCTTCGCCCACCGCGCTTTCTGCGCCAGCGATATCTTCCGCCGTGCAGCAGCGCTCAGGCGAGTACCACGCCGCGATGATGCCGGAGCTACGGCTCCGCCATTCAGTCCAGCTAATGCTGTCAGCGCGGCTCCCACATGTCGCAGTTGGTTGGTTAACTTGATCTTCTCAGCCCGTAACTCAGTGACGATACCTTCTACCCCTGTGATTTTTGCCATGGCCGGAATTATAGCGGAAGTACTTTCAACTTTTAATACGACAGGCGGCGTTCACTCCAGCTGACAATTCCTCGGTGCGGATAGGTACAGGGTGGCTTTGACGTTTCAGAAGTGGTGGTAGCCTTTTTGACCAGGCTGCAGCCGATTGGAAGGACGCGACGGCTGGGCATGCGCTGACGATCAACAGTGATCTTTTCGCTGTGCGCATCGGCGACTGACAGCTCATCTCTGCGGCAACTTCGCAGCTCCGCTGACGAGAATCGACTCACCCCCGGGCATGCGGGCTCGTCCTTGCGATCTCAACGCTTCCGTTACAAACTTTTGACAAACTGTAAACAAACCTTTGACAAAACCTGACCAACCTCGCCAGTAGCATTGCCGTCCGAAGGTTCGAAGGGAATTCAAGATCGGACAACCGTTCCCCATGGCCCTCTCAGGAGGTGTTACATGTCTCATCCCAATCCGAAGAGTACGCCCGCGATCGCGCTCGCATTCACGCTCATTCTTCTAACCGCCACAGGGGCCCTCGCCCAGCACTACACAAGAACCGACCTTACCGCAAACAGATCCGGGATATCGTCTGCGCCAAACATCGACCCGAATCTCGTTAACGCCTGGGGAGTAGGACGATCCCAGACTTCACCCTGGTGGATCTCAGACAATGGCACCGGTCTTTCCACTTTGTACGACGGCACAGGCCTACCTCAAGGCCTGGTAGTGACCATCCCGTTACCTGACGAGCACACCGGCGCGTCGGCACCAACTGGAATGGTCTTTAATCCCTACAATGACTCGTTTGAACTGGTTCACGGCCAGCGCTCAATCTTCCTGTTTGTGACTGAGGACGGAACGATTGCTGGCTGGAATCCCAATGTGAATCTGACGAATGCGGTCATAAAGGTTAACGATTCCGAAGAAGGCGCGGTCTACAAGGGATGCGCCATCGCTAAGACCGAGGATGGTGCTCGCCTTTACGTGACAAATTTCACAACTGGCGCGGTCGACGTCTACAACTCGAAATTCCAGGAAATCGAGGTCACCGGAGGCTTCAAGGACGCAAGGCTGCCCAGGAACTATGCCGCTTTCGGCATTCAAAATGTCGGAGGCAACATTGTCGTCACCTTCGCCCAGCGTGAGCCGGGATCGAAAGACGAAAATCATGGTGCCGGCCTGGGCTTCGTGGATGTCTTCGACCCCAATGGCAAACTGCTGCTGCGCTTGCAGCATAACAAAACTCTGAACGCACCCTGGGGCATTGCCCAGGCACCGGGAGACTTCGGCAGCTTCAGCCACCGACTGCTGATCGGCAATTTCGGCGACGGCTTCATTAACGCTTACAACGCCGTCAGTGGGAAACGCGAAGGCACGTTGCTGGATGTCCAAGGGGCCCCGATCCATATTGACGGACTCTGGGCACTGAGTTTCGGAGGCAACAGTGCCGGTTCCGGATCTGCTACTGATTTGTTTTTCACTGCTGGGCCCAATGATGAGAGTGACGGGCTCTTTGGGAAGCTTCAACCTGTAGCGAGCGATCAGCGGGGCAACTCGGAATAGCTCTGGCGCGGCCCGCTACGGCGGGCCCCTCTCCGCGCTGGCGGACTCGCGAAGGCGGGCAGGGCGCACGCCGGAATTTTCTTCGGAACCATCGAGTCACAGAGTTGTTGCAGCCTATTCCGGTACGCCGAAGCCAAATCCCTAGCACAGTCAATGGCTTTGGCAGCTTTCTTCAGTTCCCTCTCCATTTCATCGAGGTCGGTGAATGTCCACCGCACTTCCTCAGCCAGTTGCGAATTCTTGCTGAGAAAGTCTGGCGCTTCGGCCCGCATGGTCTCGAACAATGTCTTCAAAACTTCGAGATCACGCCCAGTTCGTGGTTGGCGACTCCCAGCTCCGGTTTGTCCGTCACTAGGGAACAATCGCCGCGGTGACAAGGCGGGGCAACATCTAGAAGTGTTTGGTCATTGCTGAGGCACGATGTTTGCATGCCGAGCCAAGGCTTTCGAGTTTGGAACGAGGAGCGCTTGCCTAGTTATTGGTCGGTAGATCCAACCCCACCGGTTGAACCAGGCATGAGTCATCGCAATATTCTAGCGCAAGAAAAGTTTTTGTTTTGTTGTTCGGCGCGGCTGCAATCAGAATGACTGTGGGTTCCGTCAAGCAGGGAGTCAACGTTACGGCCGCGAGTGAGGTGTTGCACACCACCGATGCCAGCGTTGGGGAGGTGATTGAGCCTCAATCCATTCGCGAGCTGCCGCTCAACGGCGTTTCCATTCTTCACTGTGAGAGGCGTCCGCCATACGGCACCCCCGCGTTTCCTCCGGAATGAATGTCCATTTACGGTCGCTTGACTTGGATGCTGCCTCGGAACGAGCGGAGTACAAATCGGGACGCGCGTGCAATTCCGGGCTTCAGCAACGAGCTTCTCGGTCCAGGTGTGGTAACGCTACCAGTGCTCGGAAACCCGTGATCGGACTCACCCTTCCACGAATGAGCATCGATTTCAACCCGGGCGCTAGCAGGGATCGAGACTTCGAGATCTCCTGAGTCAGTCCTGAGCAGATATTCGCCCGCCGTGCCAGGATCGCCCTCATACGTGATTCGACCACTCATCGAGTTCACCTGAAGCGACAATCCGCTCACGTTGTGAATGGCAACGTTACCGCTTAAGGAATGGATGTCCACATGGCTATCCCGAATGTCGGTCAATCTAATCTGGCCGCTCAGCGTCCTCACGTGCAGATGGGCATCACTGATATCAGTCGCTTCAACCCTTCCAGCCGCACATTCAAGGACTACATCGCCACGCAGCCCCTGCGCATGAAGGTTCCCGGCCGACGACCGCAGGATCACAAACGAGTTGGCAGGCACGACCACAATGTAATCCACAAGGCTGGACTTCTGTTGAGTGGAGTTGGCCCGCAGATTAATGCGATTGCCATGTTGCTCATTCTCAAATGTAACTGCATCTGAGTACGATACTGTCGTCACCAAAACTTGATTGTTTGGTGATGGCTTGACAGTGATGGAACCGTAGTTGTTCGTAGCCGAGATGATCGTTTTGGGTCCGACGGTATACTGGATCTCCTTTTTATCTTGAGCGGCTGCCAGCAATGAGATGATGGGCAAGACGGCGACTTGCACGGCGGAGATCGCGGAATAACTATGTGCCACGGTCATAGGCTGCACCGCCTCGACATGGAGGCTTTTCGACGGTCCTCCCGATTTTCCAAGACGTAATCGACCGTAACAATCGCTACGGCCTCCGGATTGAGAAACGACCGCGGCAGAGGGCCACATTGTTTTTCAGCTACGCGTACAGGAACCCCACCACCTCAGCGACTTGTCTCGGCCCGCTTCCCAACCGTGCTTAACAATCATGAGCGGCCGCTTAGCGTCGAGAAGGGCATTTGTTCGTGTCGGCCGCCGTCCTCCTCTATTAGAAGTGAAAGCCAACTTCAGCTGTATAGCTCCTTGGTGTCAAGAAGTGGGTTCCGCTGAACGTGGACAAGAAATTGTAGAGTGCAGTCTTGTTCGTCAAATTGATGGCCGTGAGCTGGAGACTCCACTTGTACTTGTCACCGTGAAACAGATTGTCATGTCCCACGCTGACATCAAACAGGTTACGCGATGCAATACGTGGCGGATTGTGATCGTCATTCTCTGTCCCCGCAGCTGGTATCTTTACGAGATTCGAACCAAATTGCGATGGGGCACAAGTGGTTAGGGGTGCAAGGAGTGTCGGGTGTTGACCCCCGCAGAACAGTCCAGCTTGCAGTTGCTGATCCCCAGTGAACCCGGTCAAGTCTATCGGAGTTGTCGCGTCGGCACCGAAGGGAACCGAACCGGCGACTAATCCGCTGTCATAGCGCCAATTGAAACCAACCCACGGCCCGCTCTTCCAGGGTTGATACTGCAGGTGGGTCGTTTGGTTGAATTTCTCGTCGTGATCAATACGGAAAACTCCGCCGGGGGCTGAAGGCGTAGCTCCCGCTCCGCTGAGCTGGGGAGTAAAGAACCGTGCAGCGACACTGGAGAAGACCACCAACGCGGAGAATCCGTGGACGTTCGGTACACTCACCCGGCCAGCAAATCCCGGAATCTTGGAATTGTGCCACGCCACTGGGAAAAAGATAGGTGTGTTGCCAAGGATGCTGAAATCGTATCCGTTGTGCGTGTACTTCCAGATGTACTCGCCAGAGAAGACGAGGTACTTTCCGAACGCTTGTTGCAGTCCGGCGTGAAATTCATTGCGCCAACCGGGACTCAACGGGGTTACGCCAGACGCAGCGCAGCCAAGAAGTGGATTTAACACTGCATCATTGCATCCCGTGCTGGAAACGATCAGATTCTCGTTGAACGGTGTTTCGAGCAAGCGTGCGTACGAAACGCGAAGCACTGTGTTGGTTCGCTTAATGTTATAAGCAATCCCAAGGCGAGGTTCAGCTTCCTTGTGCGTGGTCAAGCCATTGTACAAATCCCCACGCAGACCGAGGTTGAATGACCAGGCTCCCTTCGTGATCTGGTCCTGAATGTATACCGCGAGCTGTTTTACGTCAGTGTGGCCACGGAAAGTGAACAAACCTCCTCCCCGTGTCAGATCGAACGGTAGCAAGTCTGTGCATGGGGAAGCCAAGGCGACGTTATTCACTAAACAAGGAGCGCCAGTCCCGTCGGTAAAGGACGGAATGAGCCCGTTGTCCACGATGCCAAGGCGATCATTTTCGTTCAGAAAAGTCTGTTGATAAGTAGCCCCAACCTTAAGGTTGTTACCCCCCTTCACATATGACAGATCTGACCGCAGGCCGGCATTCGCAAGTGTCCGATCTTGAGCCACCGTTTCCTGTTGAATGGGCGAGAGATCGTCGAAGAGATTCGGACTCGGATAGTAGTTGTACTGGTCACGGCGTACAAAAGCGCCCAGAGTGAAGACCGCATTGTTGCTGAGGATTCGCGTCCAGGACGGAGCGATGTTAAAAGTCTTGATTTGGGAGCGCTGATCGGTGGGATTCAGGGGATTTCCCGATGGGTCGGTCTCTCCAATGTGGAGAACGTTGTCAAAGCTGTTAGGGTTCTGGAACCACGACCTCGTGTAGCCCAGATTAACGTGAATGGAGTCGATTTTGGAAAGCTGGAAATCCACGCGATCGAATAGATTCTCTTGATTGCCTTTGTCGTGGATTACAGCGAATTCTGGCGGATCGAGAAAGCGACCGCTGTTGAGACCACTGACGGAGACGAAGTTTCCCCATTTCTCGCCTCCATAACCGAGGTTGAACCCGATGTTGGCTGTGCCGAAACTGCCGTAGGAAGCAGTGACTGTGCCTTTGGGCGTGGTCAGGCCTTGCCCCGAACGTGTAGTTACATTAATGACAACGCTGGTCTTCTCGCCGTATTCCGCCGGTGGTGCACCTGTGATGACTTCCAGCGATTCGACCGAATCCAGAGGAATCTGGTTCGAGAAGACCTTGCTTTGCTGGTCTGTAATAGGCTGTCCGTCAACGGAAAAGGAATTCTCGGCGTGATCCCCCATTCCGTGAAAAAGACCATTTGAGTCTGCGGCAATTCCTGGTGAGGCCAGGGTAACGAGTGAGCTCAACGATGACGACACGCTTTCTAGAGGCAGTTTGTCGAACAAGCCTCGATCCACGTCTGTGTGAAAGGTCGACGTGTTCTCCAACAGGTCGTCTGCTGAACTTTCCACCGTCACGACTTCTGTCGAGGTTTTCACGGTCAAGGTGATGTTAAGGCTCACGGGAACGATGGACTTGACATCAATGTCTTGGGCATACGGAGCGAATCCCTGTCCTGTAACGCTGAGATGGTACGGATTGAACGAGACGTTCGGGAAGCTGAACTTTCCCGCGCCATCGGTACCCATAGTCCGGGCCAAGCCGCTAACCGGGTTGTGAATCTCCACGACGGCATTCGGCACAACCGCACCGGATGGATCCACTACCGTGCCTGTGACTGAGGTCGAGTTGCCCGACTGCGCATAAGCGCTCAGGCACAGCCCTAGATAGAAAACCGCCAGAAAAGTCGCATAAAGCGACTTCTTGTAAGAAGCCAACATGAATTCCCTCCAGAAATTTCGTCTAGTAGATGATCAAAGCAACCGATTCTTGGGATACGAATCGGCCTGCATACGATTGAATTTTGATCTTTAGACGCTGGGAGGCGGGCGGACACAGAGAGCGAACGATATAAGGTGTTGCTTAGCGGAAACCGGCTCTAACACATGGGCGGACGATAAAACGAATGCGGCCTTCTGGACGATGGAGACAGCTTCGGGTGAAGCAGAATGAGCAGCAACGCAAACCGTACACTTTGCTGAATCTTTCGCGCTCGAATGGTGATGCGCGGCGAATGCCGCCGCTGACCAAACTGTCAACAGCAGACAAATCAACGCAACTTTCTTCGAAATCGAATGCATGCTAGCTGCCCGGATGATACCGCATTTACATTATATCGACGCGCGGCGCATACAACGAGAGTATCCGGCCTGCTAACTGTAAACTTTCTCGCAGCGGCTTTCAAGGTGTCGACGGGTTTAAAACGGAGGCGGTATTACATTTAGGCGTCTTTACCGCAAGCCGGTCAGTGCAACTCTCTCGGTCACGCCTTTTCCTTCCTTTTCGATGGACGGCGAAGACGACGATTCCAACCTCAACAAGGGAATCGGAGGGACGCGATCCACGCCGGAAAGAATAGATAGTCGACATACGGCACAACATCAGTATTCGACCGTCCGCCAAGTCCTCCAGTCCGAAGAGACGGGCCAGGAAATCCGGCAAGACGAAGTGGTAAAGGGATATGAAGTTCTGCCGAATGAATTCGCTGCTATCGATCCTCAGGAAATCAAAGCAGCAGAGATTGAGACTTCCGACACAATTGATCTATTTCACTTCGTCAAAGCGACAAACGTCGATCCGATTTATTTCGAACGGTCGTACTACGTCGCTCCCGACTCTGGTGCGGAAAAGATTACGCGCTGCTACTCGAAGCGATGCGGAAAGAGGAGTGCGTCGGGATTGCCCGGATTGGGATGCACCGGCGGGAGCACATGCTGATTCTCCGTCCTTCGGAAGATTGCCTTGTCGCACATACAATGTTCTACGCAAACGAAGTCCGCCCCGCCCCACACACGGAGTCCAGCATTGAATTCAGTACTAAAGAACTGGCTATGGCAACGGCGCTAGTGAAGGGTTATGAGGGCGAGTTCGATCCCACGCAATTCAAAGACTTATACCAAGAGCGCATACGCAAAATTATCGATGCGGAAGTGACCGAAATGAAGATGCCCACTCCAAACGGCAGATGGCATGACCATGACCTCGTTCGTATAGGATGCAATTATAGATTGCTGGGCTGCTGAATAATTCATAGGCATATTGGCGAAGCTGCGATTCGCGAGCGGGACATTTTCGAGCACAAAGTCCTCGTAAACGCCGCTGTCGGGCCACTCAGAACTACAATCACAGCGCTATCGTCCCGACAATCCGCGATTCATTCTCGGGGTCTTTTAGGGTTGTACCTTACCGCACGACGGGAGTACTTTTTGCAAGGAACACAATTGAGGATGATGTTCGACTCAACATGGCAATAGATCGAAACTTTCGACCATGCGGGCCTGCTAAAACACACCGATATGAAGAAAATACATGGGAGAAAAGACGTATAATCCGCGGCGCTATGGACAACTGGTACAAAATGACAGTTCCATATGGGAAATCTTCCAGCAATGATCGGCTTCAGTGAGCTTTTGAAATGATTTGGAAAGCTAGTAGAGTGCCGCGAGATGCCGCACTTTTTTCGAACCACGACCCCAGTTACGAGCATGAATTTATCTATTTCTCGCCCGGAGCTGCCAAGATCGCGAAATCAATAGTTGACGAGTTTAAAGGGATTGCGTGCTCGGCTCCAGCTTTTGTTGGGACGGCACTCCTGATTGGACACGCTGATGCTCGGCAATCTCTCTTGCTAAAAGGATCGGATCGCGATTGAACAGCAGCCGACTACCCTCGAAACCATCCACTTCTCCGGTGGTATAGATTTTGTATCCGCGACTTCGGGCTGTCACGCGAAACAGTAGGCAGGCTTTCAGAATTCTGCCACCCACAAGACGACATCGGTCTTTCCCCATGGAGAGGGGGCACAACAGGTGAAGAGAGCTGCGGCAGTTGCAATCGTCACACGTACCATGGCCTACGTCCTCGGGATGAAGACGCGACCACAGCAGAGGGCACAATTGTTTTTCAGTTACCGCTGCAGGAACCAATATGGCTACGATTTTCAATCGGCTAAACTGGCGGAAGCGATGGATTACTTCCGGTAAGCCGACTCCCCAGTACTAAAGCTACCGAGTTGACGTTTGAGTGGTTTGTGAGCAACAGGCTCAAGGTATGTTCAAGTGCGTGTTGCCTGGCATAATGTCGCGCTCAAGCGAGGGAGGGGCAACCCCATGTAAGGATAGTCCTTCGCCCAGTTCAGAAAGCCTGCACTTTGAGATATCTCGTGCCACATCATGCCGTCTTCCGGCTTTTGATACCGGTAGAGAAAGTCGAGTTCGTCAGCGGCCCGCTTGTAGTTACCCTCATGCAACAGCGCTTCCGTTGCCAACAGACCATCTCCAGCGAAGTACCAAGCGTATTGTGGACGGCGCGAACTGTGCGAAGGTCCATAGCCTGCGACCACAGCGCAGCCGAGACGCGCATTGCACGTCCAAGCCTGCTCAAGTGCTATCTGCGCCCACTGGATCGCACGATTCGCCTCAGCATCAGGCGTAGTGATCTTTACGATCTCCGATGAGCTAAAGCGCTTCCCGTCGTCAATCGCAGAATCGTCGGACGCACGCAGCAAAGAAGCTGCTGTCGCATGCACCGCATCCTCTTTTTCACTTTGCCCCGCAAACACCAAAGTCGCGCATTGGCCGCCAGCACAAGGTTTCGGTTCGAGTGTGAGAGTTGTCGAACGATTGAAATCGCTACCGCGGCGATCATTATTAATTTCACTATGCTCTATTGCCTCGGGTGACGAAATGAGCGCCCGGAACTGCTGCGTGGGTTCGCTCAGAAGGAAGCCTCGCACATCCTGGTCCCACGAGGTTTCCTGCCCGCCGATGCCAGCTGGCCACATCAAATTGAGCGACGGCTGAAAGTGAACTTGAATATGAAGATCACTGCTTCCTTCCACGGTAAAACGGACGAAAACCCCCGGGTCCTTCGCATGCGTCGCAATACGTTCCCGTACGCGGAAGTCCGGTGCAGAGTAGATACGGGTCACTCCAAGAGGATCGATCTCGACCGATGTGAGCATAGTGATCGCAGAAATAGAGGGAGATTTACTCAGTACGAAGCTCAGGTGATATCCGGATACGAGCTGTAGGGGAAAACTCCAGAATTCCAGACCATCTTCAGAGTACCCACCAGCGAAGCTTCGAATTCCGTGTGCCGAGATATACCTGTTGGGCTGCGTCAAAGTAGTCGACCACACTGGAAGGCCGGACGCCGCCTGCGGCCCGGTCGCCGATGCTGCCGAATGACTCTCTTGCGCGGAATTGAAGCTGCTGAGCAGGAGAAGGGTTACGACTAAGCGAAGCATGGAGTCTCCTAATATCGTTGGGGCGAGTAGCTGTGACTCGGTGAGCGACGTGTACCAAATTATCCCCTGGGTTAGAGGTCAACCCCACGCAGATACTCATAGGCAAGAGGGTCGATCGGCGGTCGCCTTTCAGCCGCTCGGCCTCGGTAGGAGAGAGGTTTACCTCGAGCCCTTTGACGATCTGTCGCGCCACGCTCTCTTGGATGGTTTGGAGTTTTGTACTTCAGATCAAAGGCCTCTTTCCAAAGAATCCGTTGCGTCCTGACGTCAATCAGTTCCGTGGTAATCTTCAGGTCATCGCCTTCTCGAACGAAATTGCCGGTGAGAAGACTGTCGACATTCAGATCAGTACAACCTTCTGGATATCGATGACTTGACCGCGGTATTTGTCAACGGCAGATGACGACCGGACCGTCAGCGCGCTGACGTAACTGAGCTCGGTAACCACAGTTCAGTCAGTGAAATCCCAGGAAGTCGCTGTCGGCGAAATTGCGGGATGGATGACCGCGAGGCTCCGGGGGCCTTCGAGATGATTGTGCCCATTGGGTCCTACACCGGAGCACAACCAAAATATCGTAGCCGCTTTCTGCACGCTGTCCCGAAAAAGGTGATCGGTGTACGATTACTGCATCCCGTCTTGTTTATCCTTTGATCTTCCTGCCCGCTCCGTCCCATATTGCGATGGTCTTTTTGAAATATGAATGATTTGCCAGATGACAGCCGAGGGCGGCGTTATTGCCGAACTCTTCGTTTTCGATCGTCTTCTTGCGCGTGCGAACACAATTAAAAAAGTTGGCTTGATGGTCTGAGAGGTCGCTGTACCCGATCGGCACTCCAAAGGTCTCGGTTTCTTCATCCACCTTGAAGTCCAGTGGGCTCGGCAACGGATGGTCTATCTCCCACTTCTCCAAGTATTCATCACGCATCTGGGCAGGCCAGCCGTAGATTGAGTAAGCTTCCGGCTGCGGACGAATGTCTTGGGGCGTATACGTCAAAGTCGAGCCCTTAATGATTAGAGTGCCATTCGTCCCATAAAATCCGATAAACTCGCCGCCTTCGTTGTTCAGATTGCAGCGGAGGTAGGTGCGGAAGTTCGGATAGTCGTAAAAAGTCTCAATCACATCAGGAAAGTCGCGTCCGTCTTTCCAGCGGAAGAGGCCGCCGGTAGACTGCGCCCGCTGGGCCACCGTAGTTGTGCCGGTAATGAAGTGAATTCCTGAAATCAGGTGAACGAACAAATCTCCGGCCAGTCCTTCACCGTAGTCGGTAAAACACCGCCAACGGAAGAAGCGATTTGGGTCGAAGGAGCGCTTGGGCGCGCCGTCAAGAAACGCTTTCCAGTCAATCGTCTGCTCGCTGGCATCGGGCGGAATGGGATACACCCAGGCACCGCTCGCGGAATTGCGGTCCCAATAGGCCTCGATTGAATAAACCTCGCCGAGTTTGCCGGAGTCGTAAATCTCCTTTGCATGTCGGTAGAGGATGGACGACACTCGTTGGCTGCCGACCTGCACAATTCGCATTGCCTTCTGCGCGGCGTCAACCATGGCGAATCCGTCGTCAACGCTGTGCGACATCGGCTTCTCGCAGTAAACGTCTTTGCCAGCCCCACAAGCATCCACGAAGACCTTGCGATGCTGGTGGTCTGTAACCGCGATAATGACCGCGTCTACATCTTTACGATCGAGAATTTCTTTGTAGTTGCGGGTGGCTGGAACAGTCTTCTTCACTGCCTCCTGAGCTGCCACGTGTCTTGAGTCGTAGAGATCACAGACTGCGACGCACTCGACCCCCGGAACGCGCAGTGTTCCTTTTAGCAGTTCACACCCGCGCACGCCGGTGCCAATCGAAGCGAAGCGCACAGTATCGCTCGGGGCGACCTGACCTTGCACTCCCCAAAGCGGTAACGGCCGTAACAAGGTAAATTTGGCCGCGGCTCCGGTGGCGACCGCACTGGTACCAATGCGGATAAATTGACGGCGCGTCCACGAACTGTTCTTCATAATGGTTCAACCTCGCAAAATCTGGTGCGATTCGTGAGACGGCACGCTGCCCCAAATAATTGGCGCTGGCGATTATCGCACAACTCTAACTAATTGGTGGAGATCGCATAATTGACTTTACCTACCTTCCTCGTTGTGACTGCGTTTCGGCACTTAGCGGACACTTTCACGGCGCTCGTATGGCCGACGATTCTTTCTATCGAGCCGCCCGATGCGGGGTCAATACAGTTCACTCCATCTTTAGTTACACGTTTGGTGAGGTTGTAATCTGACGGTTTTCTAAAGACGGACCTGGGGAACGCACCTCTATTTTCTGAACCATCGCAGTTGAAGCCCGACGCATCATAAGTGTTCCCTAGGTCGACGCATCGCGAATGTTTGTTGGCGGACAGCCGATATTTGGGAAATAAAATTGCCCCAGCGGGTCCGACGGCGAAAAGAGGACAGGAAATGGCAGTGCAATTCGCAGTTGTGACAGGCGCATCGAGCGGTATAGGACTTTCGCTAGCAAAAGAACTTGCGGCCCGAGGCTACGACCTAGCGATTTGCTCATCCGGAGACCGATTACAGCGTGCCGCAGAAGAACTTCGGTCCCACGGAGGCCAGGTAATGGATGTTCAAGCCGACCTGGCGACGAAGGACGGTGTGAAGCAATTCTGGGACAAAGTGATTTCGTACGGAAAACCTGTAGACATCGCTTGTATCAATGCAGGCATTGGTGTCGGTGGGCTTTTTGCAGAAACAGATTTAGATGCCGAACTGAACATGGTGTACCTGAACTGCGCAGGTACGGTGCAGCTGGCGAAATACGTGGTTCAACATATGCTCTCGCGATGAGGGAAGAATGCCCACTCTACCGTCCGAATAGGGCCGGGCCGCAATCCACTCGATCGTGTCATAGCCGTCTTCCGATTCGTGGAGAAATGGGTACCACTCACCATCGGAGGTGTAGCGACCACGCACATCTTGGAGGAAGACTATATAGCCTTCGCGATGCGGCTCGCTGGGCAAAATCCACGTCATAGCCCCAAGTGGCGCGGCGGTAAGGGGTACGCTGGAGAAGAATCGGGAACTTGCCTTCAGCGTCGGGCCGGAAGATGTCGCCGCGAAGGATTACGGCATCGCGCATTCTCACAGAGACGCCGCGTT
>JBEEGK010000294.1:0-5470 GCA_041166845.1 Acidobacteriaceae bacterium | reverse complement strand
CGATGACCAGTACTGCACGATCAAGAAGCGCAGCTTGCGACTTTGATATAAGCATGTCGCGCAGCAACGCCAGGGAAGCGTCCTTGCCGTCCATCTCTCCGGCGTGGATGGAGTTCTGTATGTAGATTACCGGGCGATTCGCCTTGTGAATGGCCACCGGATCAAAAACCTCGTCTTTTGAGACGATCACCGCAAGAAGATCGCGGCCCTGGCCTGACTTTCCAAACGACTCCACCCGCACCTGCCGTGACGCGGCCTTTGCCATGCGCGAAACGTACGCCATGGTCTCGTCGTAACGCGGGGTCGTGCGGTAACACGACTTCTCGGATGGTGTTGACCAGTCGTCCGCCTTAGGACAAGTGGCAGCCGTAGCTATGCGAGGTGGCTGTTCGAGAAGATCACCGTTTGGGAGTTCCTGAGCAGATGCGCAAAATGACAGCAGCAGAAAGAGCGGTACAAGACGTTCCATCCCCTATGTATCGCACGAAAGCCCTCCTGCGATCAACGCCGTCCGTTATTGTTCTGCCTTGCTGGCATTGTGTCCGAGTGACGGGCGACCCAGAACCAACATTTTTAGCTTAGCCACTTCTCCGGCTTGCGGAGGGCCTCGGCAACGTCATTCAAAAAAAGTGCGCCTTGGGCGCCGTCAATGACACGGTGGTCGCATGACAACGTCAGAGTTATCATCGGCCTGACGGCAGGCTCGCCTTCAATCGCCACGATTCGATCCGCGATATGTCCGACCGCTAAGATCCCGGCTTGAGGCGGAATGATGATGGCGGTGAACGCGTCAATCCTGTACATGCCAAGATTGCTGATAGTGAACGTTGCTCCTGCAATGTCAGCCGGATGCAATTTGCCAGCCTTTGCACGCTCGGACAGATCGCGCCTCTGAATCGCAATGTCGCCCAGCCCCACTTTGTCCGTATCGCGGATTGTCGCTGTGACTACGCCGTCGTAAACGGCCATCGCGATTGCAACATTCACATCCTGATTCAGATGGACTCCCTGATTCCAGCTCGCATTCATTCGCGGATGCTTTGCGAGTGCGCGAGCCACCAGCGCGACCAAAAGATCGGTATGAGTGACCTTGACGCCGCGGTTATTTTCGATTTCCGTCCCCAATTTCTTGCGCGCGTCGTTCAAAGCAGTTGCATCAATCTCACGGGTGAGAAAGAAATGCGGGATAGTGGTCCAACTCTGCGTGGTGCGCTCGGCCATGAGCCTGCTTACGGTCGAGGATGGCGGGACCACAGAGGTTGAACCAACAGTTTTTTCGGAACCTGCGACCGGTGCGCCTTTCGCGTTCACCGCGCGCTCGATATCGGAAGTGAGAATTTCCCCCTTCGCGCCCGAGCCTTGCAGTTTTGCGATGTCAACGCCGTGTTCCTTCGCGAGGCGGCGTGCTTTTGGGGAGATGCTCCCAGCGATCGACGTGTTGGCGGCCGGTGCGGTGGACGAACCTGCGGACGGAGTCGAAGTGGCCGGAATCGTTCCTGATTTTGCTTGCAGAGATCGGGAGTCGTCGGGAAGTTTTTCCCCTGCAGCAAGAATCCACGCAATCGTTTGTCCTACGGGGATGACATCGCCCTCTTTAGCTCTAATTCCGGCGAGGATGCCCTCCGCAGTCGCCTCCACTTCGAGGACCGCTTTATCGGTTTCAACCTCCAGTAGCGGCTCGCCCTTTTTTACCTGCTCGCCATCTTTCTTCCGCCATGAGACGAGCTTTCCGGTTTCCTGGCCCATCTCAAGTGCCGGCATGACGATACTGACGGGCATTAGTCGGCAACCCCGACGTGCTCGGTCTTCGCGCTGGCCGCAATCATTTCCTTTACGCGTTTGCTGGGAGCAGATTCGGTTTCTCGCGTTGTGGGTAACGGACCGTCCACAGCGACATAGTGCCCGCCGGCCACAAGCAGCTTTTCCGCTGGAAAGCGGGTGATGACTTCGTGTCCAGTTTCAGTGACAACAATTTCTTCTTCGATACGCGCGGCGCTCCAGCCGTCGCTCGAAGGCCAGAAGGTTTCCAGGGCGAACACCATGCCTGGCTTGATTTCCGTGGAATGTTCGAATGACACTAATTTGCTGATGACTGGTTTCTCCCAGATAGCGAGACCGATCCCGTGTTCATATTGCAGGGCGAAGGCTGCTTCTTCGTTGGGAAAGCCGAACTCCGTGGCCTTTGGCCAGACTGCCGCGATCTCTGCCGTGGTGCGGCCCGGCCGTACCAGTTCGATGGCCGCGTCTAAATATTCACGGCATCTTTTGTAGGCATCCACCATGGCGTGCGAGCCGTATCCAATCGTGAAGCAGCGGTAGTAGCAGGTGCGATATCCCATGTAGGAATGAAGGATGTCGTAGTAAACAGGATCGCCCGGACGAAGCACGCGGTCCGAAAAAACGTGCGGGTGAGGATTGCAACGCTCGCCGGAGATTGCGTTCACAGCCTCGACATATTCCGATCCCAGATCGTAGAGAACTTTACTCACGAGTCCGACCGCTTCGTTTTCGCGCATGCCCGGTTTCATGGCACGATAAAGCTCGTCGTAGGCAGCGTCCACCATCATTGCTGAAGTGTTGAGCAATGAAATTTCGTCTTGCGTCTTGATTAGCCGCGCTTCGGACATCAGTTGCTGCCCGTCTACGACCTTGATTCCTTCGCGCTGCAGAGCGAAGAGGACGGGCAATTCGATGATGTCAATTCCGACGGGTTCCTTGTGCAAGCCGCGCATCTCGAGTTCGACGCGGATTTTCTTAGCAACATCCTCGGCGCGTCCCATCTCCGTGGACATCGCGCCTCGCAGCATCGAAATCCCCGGGCGCGAACGGTCCCCCAGCCATGGACAGTTCAGCTGATGATGCTTAGCTGCAGATCCGAAATCCCAGAGAATCGGCTCATCATTTTGTGGCAGAAGGGTGAAGCGGTTGGCTTTGTCCTGCGCCCACGAGCCAATATGCGTGGCGGTAATGTAGCGCACATTGTTCATGTCGAAGCAGAGAAGCGATCCCATCTCTGATTTAGCGAGCAGGGCTTTTGCTTTTTCGAGACGTTCCCGGCGGAGACGGTCGAAGTCGATCCGCTGCTCCCAATCTACTGCCATTGTACCGTGCGTCTTTAATCCCATAACCTGCCTCTTCTCGTCTAGAAAACTGGTTTTGCTCAGCCACACATCTTTCTCGCCGCTTCAAAAACCGTTTGCTCGGTGGGAACAGTTGCATCCTCAAGCGGCGGAGAAAACGGAATGGGCACGTGCATGGCCCCCATGCGATGGACGGGCTTATCCAGATTGTAAAAAGCTCCCTGCGCGATTACAGCGGCGATTTCCGCTGTAACTCCATAGCGGCCATATCCCTCGTCAATCACAATCGCCCGCGAGGTTTTGCTCGCGGACTCGATCAGCGTCTTCTCATCCAGCGGCCATGTGGTTCGCGGATCAATCACTTCGGCGCTGATTCCGATTTCTTTCAACAAGTCCGCAGCGCCAAGCGCTACCTGTACCATGCTGCTGGTGCCAACAAGTGTAATGTCGGTCCCCTCACGCTTGATGTCAGCAACACCGAAAGGAATCGTGTACTCCTCGCTGGGTACGTGGCCTTTCAATTTGTGGTGCATCATTTTGTCTTCAAAAAAAATCACCGGATTCTCATCGCGAATTGCAGTCTTGAGCAGGCCCTTGGCATCGTAGGGAGTAGAAGGCAGCACGACTTTCAACCCCGGCACATGACTAAACCATGCGTGCAAAGATTGCGAGTGTTGGGCAGCTGAGCGCCTGGTCGCGCCGAGGGTCGTCCGCATCACCATGGGCACTTTCCACTCACCGCCGGACATGTAGTGCACCTTCGCGGCCTGGTTCACCATCTGGTCCATCACCAGCGTAAGAAAGTCGCCGAACATGATGTCCACGATTGGACGCATGCCAGTCATCGCTGCACCGACTGCGACGCCGGTGAATCCGGCCTCGGAGATGGGAGTGTCAATCACTCGACCGGTGCCGAATTCTTCCACCAGCCCGGACAGGACCTTAAAAGGAGTTCCAGCTTCGGCGACATCCTCTCCGAAGATGCAGATGGTTGAATCGCGGCGCATCTCTTCAGCCAGCGCTTCGCGCACGGCTTGAGCAAAAGTCAGTTCGCGGTTCGCTTCAGGCATACACGTCCTCGTCTACTTCTTCGACCCGCGGATACGGAGAATTGACCGCAAACTCAACCGCCGCCTTCATCTCAGAAGTAATCGCGGCCTGAATCTCCGCGAGGCTGCTGACGTCAGTGAGGCCTTCCTTCAGCATATGGTCGCCGAGAACTTTTATAGGATCGCGCTGGGTCTTCCAATGCTGTTCTTCATGTTTGGCGCGGTAGTATTCACGATTGATATCGCCTACGTGGTGGCCTGCGTAGCGGTAGGTGTCGCACAGCAGAAAACCCGGACCTTCACCCGCACGCGCGCGGTCAACCAGTTTGCTCGCACTCGCAAAAACAGCACGCACATCCTGGCCGTCGACGCTTTCGTTCTGTATCCCGAAAGCAGTGGCGCGCGCCAGAATTTCGCCGGCAGTAGTTTCGGAAAAATGGGTGTACTCGGTGTAAAGATTATTTTCGCAAACGTAAATTACCGGCAGTTTCCAGAGTTGCGCCAGATTCATTTCCTCGTAGAGAACACCTTGGCCCAGTGCGCCCTCACCGAAAAAACAAACTGCCACTCGCCCATTCTTCAGATATTTCGAGGAAAAAGCAGCGCCAGTTGCAATACCCACGCTTCCGGCCACGATGGCGTTTGCCCCCAAATTGCCGGTGGTAGGATCGGCAATGTGCATGGACCCGCCCTTGCCCTTGCAATAGCCAGCTTCTTTGCCTAGAAGTTCAGCAAACATGCGGTCGGGCGCTGCGCCCTTAGCGAGGCAATGTCCGTGACCTCGATGCGTGCTGGTGATGTAATCTTCGCGACGAAGGGCCTCGCACACTCCCACGGCAACCGCTTCCTCGCCGATGTATAAGTGGGCCAGGCCGGGCATGAGGGCTCGCGTGTAGAGCTCGCTCACCTCTTCTTCGAAGAGGCGAATACTCATCATGCGGCGATACATATCAATCAACTTTTCTACTTTGATTGCAGTGTTCTCCGCTGGACGATCAGTGGTAGTGCTCATTTCGAGACTCCAGACTTTGCAGCCTCTAACTTGGTAATCCCAGACAGTTGAGCCAGCACGTCGAACACCACCGCGAAGTCCAACTTTTCCCATCCCATGCCGCGGGCTGCAGTCAGGAATTCATTCGTCACAGCAGTTGTAGGTAATGGCACATCGAGCTGGCGTCCAAGCTCCATCGCGAGCAGCATGTCTTTCTGCATCATGTTCACGTCAAACCACGCTTCTTCAGGCTGCCGCAGGACGAAGGGTCCGCGATACTGAATCATCGGCGAGGCCACCGCGCTGTGAGTGAGGACGTCCACTGCAACCTCGCGCGCGATGCCGCTTTT
>JBEEGK010000293.1:0-3273 GCA_041166845.1 Acidobacteriaceae bacterium | reverse complement strand
GGAACCACCCTAATTTCCGGAACTCTTTGCCTTCGTCATGGACACATTCGGCTGAAGGCGCGTGACTGATGAAACGTTGGCGCGAACTCCTTTTTCCGTCGCTTCTTCATTGAAGAAGGTTGTCCACTCCCAAACCGCGACCACGAGCCTTGGTTTTCCCGCATCAATGACCATACTCATTCCACCGTCCAGAAAAATCAGGGGCCGGATGTAACATGCGGGAAAACCGTTTGCCGCGACCGTCTGCTGAATGGCGTGAATCAGTTGAGCCTTGGTAAATGGCAAATCGCGGAAGCCGATAATGTGCGCGGAATCCAGCAGCCGATCCACGTGCTCTTCTAGCCGGAAGATAGCCGGACCGCGGCCCGTGTCGTAACAGCGAATCCCCTCGAACACGCTGATGCCGTAGTGCAATCCAGCATTAATAAATGGGACCGTGCCCTTTGCGGCATCTTGCAGTTGGTCATCAATCCAGATGTGTTTCGGCGGTACAGCCATGGTGCCTCGCTTCAAACGTGGAAGTTATTAAAAGATATCATTTCAGAGTAAAGTTCGAATCTGATGCGGAACCGACGTCGTGAATTTGCCATGCGTTTATATTTCTCGCTGATGGGACAGGATTGAAGAACCGGGTTGCAATTGTGGCTGCGTCCAGCCAGGGCTCGGGATGGCGACAGCGGAGGCATTTGCTGCCGAGGGATGCAAGGTTGCGATATGGGCGCGCAACGCCAAGACACTGAGCGCCGTCGCAAAAAAATCAAGAGCCTATATTCCGTTGATGTATACGCCGAGGCGGTAGACGTGACGGACGCGACCGCCATCCACCAGTTTGTCGAAGCGGTCGCCAAAAGATTTGGCGGCATTGATATCTGCGTAACTAACGCTGGAGGGCCTCCCGCCAAGGGCTTTCTCGCAATCAGCCTCGAAGAGTGGCAGAAGGCGATTGACCTTAATTTCCTCAGCACAGTCCATTTCTGTCGCGAAGTAATCCCGCACATGCAGAACAAGCGATGGGGACGAATCATCACCATTACTTCAATTACTACTAAGCAGCCAGTTGCGGATCTTGTGCTCTCCAATGCCGTGCGAGCAGCCGTGGTAGGTCTGGTAAAGAGCTTGGCTAACGAATTCGGCAAAGACGGAATCCTGGTGAACAACGTAGGGCCGGGTTACACAGCCACCGACCGGCTGAAAGAGCTTGCTAAGGCGCGATCGGCCACAACAGGAAAGACCGAGAAAGATATATTTGAAAGCTGGGCCGCGGACGCTCCCCTTAAGCGTGTAGGCGAGCCGCGCGAGGTGGCGGACACGATTGTCTGGCTGGCTTCCGAGCGCGCTTCGTTTGTCACCGGGCAAACTGTTCTGGTAGACGGCGGAAGTTATAAGGGACTGTAATCAATCGATTAGTACCTCGCTTGGGCCACATCAACTCTTGCGAACCCGTTTTATTTCTCGTAAGGAACACGGAAAGTACGCCACGGTCGAAACTCCCGCGATAAGATTAATCCGATGAGACCAATTTCTTCTCGAATAGCTTTGATGAGCGGCGAGGGGGCATTGTCAGTCTTCGCTCACGCGAAAGAATTGGAGCGTCAAGGGCGCTCCATCATTCATCTCGAACTGGGCGAACCGGATTTTCACACCGCAGGACCCGTCCTTGAGGCCGCAAAGCGCGCGCTGGATGAAGGCAAAGATCGGTATTGCCCTGTGCAGGGCGTTCCGGCGTTGCGTGAAGAAATTGCGATCTACCTGCGCGAGACTCGCAACCTGAATATTTCCCCCGACAACGTCGTGATTGCGCCGGGCTGCAAAACCGCCCTGTTTATGGCGATGATGGCTTTGATTGAACCTGGTGATGAGGTTCTATACCCGGATCCCGGGTTCCCCGGGTATCTTTCTATGACTGCGGGGCTAGGCGCCGCCGGGATACCATTCGATCTTGCCGAGAAAAATGGCTTGCAGCCCGATCCCGATGAAATTGAGTCGAAGATAACAGCACGCACAAAACTTCTGATCACGAACTCGCCCGCAAATCCTAGCGGGACCGTCTATTCCGACGCGGTGCAGCGTCGACTGGCCGAACTTTCGGTAAAACATGATCTGCTCGTGCTTTCAGACGAGATCTACGCCCGCATCATCTACGGACACACTTTCAAATCAATGCTCAACTATCCGGACATGCTGGACCGGACCCTGATCATTGACGGCTTCTCCAAAAGTTTCGCGATGACAGGGTGGCGCCTTGGATACAGCGTCGCCCCTGCACGCATTGTTCCTGCCCTCAACATGCTCGCCGTTAACAGCTACACTTGCGTTGCCGAATTCACACAATATGCTGCAATCGAAGCTCTGCGAGATCGCGGAGGGGCAACCCCGAGCATGGTGGCTGAATTTTCTAAACGCAAACAGCAATTCATTCGCGATCTTAACCGCGTTCCCGGTTTCCGCTGCTTGGATCCCGAAGGAGCGTTTTATGCCTGGGTCAATATTTCCGATACCGGCATGAGTGCCGAAGAGATTTGCCGCATTATGCTCGAGGAAGCGGGAGTCGCTGCGATTCCGGGCGCTGCGTTTGGACCTGCGGGTAAAGACTTTGTTCGCTTCTCGTTCGCATCTTCAATGGCAACTCTGAAAGAGGCAGTGGAACGGATTCAGAAGGTATCATCGACGTGGCAGGGTACGACTGTGAATGGCTAATTTTGTTCGTCAAAAACTCTAAAGCTTTTCGAGTAGTCACTCAGGACTGATCGAGCAAAATAACGTGGAGAGAATAATGATTCGTCGCGTTCGGCTATTTTTTTGTTTCGTGATGGCGTGCACCGCTTCTATGCTTTCTTTCGCCCAAGCGCGTCCGTTCCCCGGGCCAAATTTACAGCAGATTTACCAGCGACTGCTTCCGCAAATCGAAAAGATTCCGGCTTTTGATCATCACGCCCACCCTGGTTTTTCCGAAGATACTGACGTAGACGCGATGGCTTCGCCTCCCGGCAGCACTGCTTTCCGCGAGCGCGACACCAATCCGGAGCTGGTTGCCGCTGCCAAAGCATTGTTCGGATATCCGTATAGCGATTTATCTCCCGAGCATTCAAAATGGCTGGTGGAAAAAAAAGCCGAGCTTAGGAAAAGGTATTCAGGCTCGACCTATTTCGACATGATTCTCGATAAACTGAATATTGAGAAGTCGGTGGCCAACCGCGCAATGATGGCTGACTACCTCAATCCGAAAAGATTCGTGTGGGTATTCTTCGCCAATTCCTTCATGTGGCCCTTCGA
>JBEEGK010000292.1:0-3255 GCA_041166845.1 Acidobacteriaceae bacterium | reverse complement strand
TTTGAAGTGATCACGGTGAACCCCATCGAACTCAAGCCCGTCGAGGAAGAGGGCTACGAAGACGACGAGGAAGAGGAAGCCGAGGATAGTGATTACTCCTAGAAGCCGTCACCCGCCTGCACATTCCAGCTTTTCCTTCCTTCGCTTTGGTTCTTTTTCTGCCTGTTGCGCAACTGCTGCCTTCATCTTGTTATGTATCTCGTTAAGTTGGGGAGCCAGTTCCTCATCGGCGGAACACCAGGAAAAACCCTATGCCGTAATTTTCGGCACGGTGTGGGGCCCAGATGACCGGCCGCTGTACGGCGTGAAAATCCAAGTGCGCCGCTCAGACGACAAGAAATGGCGGTGGGAGCAATATTCCGATCATAATGGGGAATTTGCACTCCGGGTTCCTGCTGGCAAAGCCGACTACATCATCTGGGCGGACACAAAACACTATAAGCTGCTCAATGGAGAGGGCTTACAACCTGCGGAAAAGATCCAGGTCCACGTCGAAAATGAAGAGCGAGTGGACACTGGCGTGCATCTAAAGTAGCAAGTAGGGGAAATATCCATCACAGAATGAGCTCCCTGATTTCAGGAGGCGAATTATGAAAATACATCGCATTCTGATCCTCGCATTAACTCTCGCACTCACGTTTTTTGCGAGTTCTTCCTACGCCAAGGATAAAGAACCGGGCGGTTCGGGACGTATGCTGACGGGCAGGGTGGCCGATAAGCAAGATAACGCTTTAAGTAGTGCCGTGGTCTACCTCTCGAACACTCGCACCCGAGCGGTGAAGAGCTACATTGTCGGGCCGGACGGCACGTATCACTTTCCCGAGCTTTCTCCCAACATTGATTACGAAGTCTACGCTCAGTACAGAGATCAAAAGAGCGATACCAAAACAGTGAGCCAATTTGATGACCGAAAACAGGTGAACATTAACCTGCGGATTGACACCAAGTAATCGGTTCCTGATGCAATAAAAATGCGCCATCGCTGGCGCATGATCATTCAAGTTCCAAACGGAATCTATTGACTAGTTATTTTCCGTCCCTGACCGCTTCCAAGTTATCAAATCTCCGATGGTAGACCCGCCAGTGCTGGAGGAGCCTGGAGACTTATAGGCCTCCACTTCAGACCTTGAGGCTTCTTCGCCTACCGCTTTGATGCTGAGTCCCACTTTCTTTTCTTCGGGATTCATTTTGATGATCTTGAAATCGTGCTCAAGTCCGGGCACGAGCGTGATCTGCTGTCCATTGGCATCTACTGCTTCAGAGTTGTGGCACAGGCCCTCAACTCCTTCAGCAATTTCCACGAATGCGCCAAAGCTGGCTGTGCGAAGCACTTTTCCATGCAATACGTCGCCAACGTGATGCTTCTCGAAGAACGATTCCCAAACGTCGGGTTGGAGCTGCTTCACGCCCAATGAGAGACGCCGCTTATCGGGCTCGATTGCGAGCACGATCGCCTTCACCTGATCGCCCTTTTTCAAAACTTCCGACGGATGCTTCACCCGCTTCGTCCAGCTTAAATTGCTGACGTGGACGAGCCCGTCAATCCCATCTTCGATTTCGATAAACGCTCCAAAATCGGTGAGATTGCGCACCCTGCCTTCGACCGTGGCACCCACAGGATACTTATCGTGCAAAGCGTCCCAGGGATTGGTGGCGAGTTGCCGCATTCCCAGCGAAATTCTGCGTTCCTGGGGATTCACATTTAGCACCACGCAATCCACCTGATCGCCAACATTGACCAGTTTCGAAGGATGCTTCATGCGCTTCGACCACGTCATTTCGCTGACGTGAACTAAGCCTTCGATGCCCTGCTCCAACTCCACAAACGCGCCGTAATCCGTAACACTGATGACGCGTCCGCTGACGTGCGCGCCCACGGGATAACGATGCTCGGCATCCAGCCAGGGATCGGGCGTGAGCTGATTGAATCCCAGCGAGACGCGCTGCTTTTCTTTGTCAAATTTCAGGACTTTTACTTGGATTTGATCTCCGACATTTACCAGATCGCGCGGATGCGTGAGACGTCCCCATGACATATCGGTTACGTGCAGAAGGCCGTCAATGCCTCCGAGGTCAACGAAAGCACCGTACTCCGTCAGGTTTTTCACCACGCCGGTGAGCATGGCGCCTTCTTCGAGATGCTCCAGCGTTTTGGAGCGCTTTTCGCTCTGCTCTTCTTCCAGAATCTGTTTGCGGGAGACAACGATGTTTCCGCGCTTCTTATTCAGCTTGATGATGGCGACTTCGAGAACTTCGCCTTTGGCATTGTCGAGGTTGCGCACCGGACGCAGGTCCATCTGTGATCCCGGTAGAAATGCACGGGCGCCCATGATGTCCACAGTCAAGCCGCCCTTTATACGTTCAATGACGGTAGCCTGAATGGGTCGCTTCTCGTTGTGGGCTTTTTCGATCTCGTCCCAAGCGCGCAGGCGCTGCGCCTTCTGATGAGAGAGATTGATGTAGCCTTCCTCGGTTTCACCCTTGTCGCGCATTACATCGATCTCGTCGCCGGGCTTGAACTTGGAATTGCCCTCGTGATCGAGTACCTCGGACAAGGGCAGCATGCCCTCGGACTTGGCGCCGATATCCACTACGACGTGCGTAGCAGTGACCTTCAGCACCGTGCCTTTGATCACGTTGTCGTCGCTGGCGGCTTCTTCGCTCTCGGTCGTGAAATTTTCTAAGGCAGACGCGAAATCGTCGTTGGCTGCGCCGAATGATTGATTGTCGTCCTGGCTGTGGGGGTGCGTTAGCTCAGGGGTGTCGTTGCTGCGGTCAGAGCCCTCTGACGAATCCGCTGGCTGTTCGGTCATCGTTGTAGTCGCGGAATCCATGTTGTGGGCGTTATTGTCGTCGAACAAGGTTATAGCCTCTCCAGTAAATCCTGCGGAACGGATGCGGGCTGTTTCAGCGGACTGCTGGCGTGAGTCTTAGGTTGTGTTGAGCTCGTCCTGGCGAACGGGCCTGAACAATCCCAGCGGTCGGACGTTCAAAGCAAACCCGCGTCCTAAAGGGAACACTTCGACTATAGCAACCGCATGTAAACAGTGTCAAACACTAGCTGGAGCGCAGAAGCAAGGAAGCCGAAAAGCAGCCAATTTGTCGTCAAAAATTCACAGAGTTTCCAAGGTTCTGCTACCCTGCCCTGCAATGGATTATCTCTGGACACCCTGGCGTTACGCCTACATTTTGACTGCGGAAAAGACCTCGGGCTGCATCTTTTGCGAATTGCTAAAGCTGAACAACGACGTGGAT
>JBEEGK010000291.1:0-8067 GCA_041166845.1 Acidobacteriaceae bacterium | reverse complement strand
AGAGCATCGCTGCAATTCGTTTGGAAAGTCATGTCGTTATCCTTGCAAGTCATAGAAAATAATTTTCCCTGAGCGTACATAGACGTTAAGCCACTTTTGGTAAAGGTACATCCGTAGCTCGCTGTAAGTTATCCAGGTCGTTGCTGTACGGATATTAATGAGGCGCGTAAGGCCTCATCTTCGACGTAGTCGGCCCTCATCCGCTTAAGCGCATCATGCTCTGGCTTTTTCAGCTGCTGCTCGCAGGTCGGCGATGAAGGACTCCATCTGCTCGCGTCTCGACTCCTGGTCTGGAGCGCGGAGGATTGATGACGGATGAACGGTCGCCATTACCATCGGCGCGAGGGACGATGGCACCAGTTTTCCATGGTCGCGGGTGACGCTGAAATCTTTCCCCAGCAGCGATTGGGCGGCGGTCGCTCCAAGGCACACCAAAACTTTTGGCTTTACTAGCGAGAGCTCGGCGTCCAGCCAGGGACGGCATGCCTTAATTTCTGAGTAGCGCGGCGTTTTGTGAATTCGCCGTTTTCCTCGCGCGTCAGGGACCCATTTAAAATGCTTGACAGCATTGGTGACATAGGCGGCGGAGCGGTCAATTCCGGCTTGCTCCAACGCCTGATCGAGCAATCTTCCGGCAGGACCAACAAACGGATGTCCGGCAAGGTCCTCCTGGTCGCCGGGCTGTTCCCCTACGAACATGATTGCAACCCGGATCCGCCCTTCCCCGAATACGGTTTGCGTTCCTGTCTTCCACAAATCGCAAGCTTTGCACTTGAGCGCCGCTGCACGTAGCGCAGGAAGCGTCAGCTTCTCCGGCAAAACAACTTTCGACGTTGCAGCTGAGGGTTTTTTCATGGTCCTAGCTTCTGGCACTGGGCAAGCTGGAGTGTACTTCCGATGGATGGTTCCCGTTAGCCGCGCAGTTGGCTACGCGCACGAAGGTTGAAATATACGGAACGAACTGTATTGGATTTGGAACACAAAACCCTTAATTTCTCGAAGACGAGTTATGGAGATTGCGCCATAACTCTGGCCAGGGTTCAGAAAGGTAAGCGCCATGTCAGCCCATTGCGTAAATCCCGCTTGCGAAATCATGTTGAATTCTTTTTCTGATGGCAGGCTCTATCAGTTCGAGATCGTCTCCATTTCGCTTTCCGCAAACGACGATATGGCTGAACCTTTCGACGAGAAGCCACAGAGCCAAACTGCTCAGTTCTGGCTGTGTCGTGAATGCTCATCTCATATGACGCTGCTGTTGGAGCCTCTCCGAGGCTTGCGGCTGCTTCCACTCAACGCTGACTCTCAACTTCTGCCCCAAGTGTCGGTGGACAACCCTCATATGTTGGAAGCAAACTGCTAGATCTTTCCACAACACCCGGCGGCGGACGAACCACATAATTCTCCATTTCCTCAAAAAGGGGCTAGACTGTTCCGAAGGGAGCCCCTAGAATTCGATAGTTGCGAAATCAGTCCTATCGGATGCTGGAAGCGACCCTGAGTCTCGACTTTAGCCATATCTTCAAACTGCATTTATACTGGGAAGCCGTCTGTTAGGCGGGGATGGATAGGGATTTGTCTGATTGCAGGTGCCCGATCACGTCGATAGGAGGTAGATCTTGGCTATATTTCGAATTTTAATCGCAGATGATCATGAGGTCGTTAGAAAAGGCTTAGTTTCGCTTCTTCAGGCCCAGACCGACTGGCAAGTGTGCGGAGAGGCCGGCGATGGCCGTGAAGCCGTCGAAAAGACCCAGCAGCTTAGGCCCGATGTTGTGATCCTGGATATTGGAATGCCGAGTCTGAATGGCTTGGAAGCCACGCGCCAGATATTGAAGACGACCCCTCATGCCAAAGTTCTCATTCTTACTCTTCACGACTCTGACCAGGTGGTTCGGGACGTACTAAATGCCGGCGCAAGAGGATTTCTGCTGAAGTCCGACGCTGCCCGTGATCTAGTAGCGGCCGTTGAGGCGCTCCGGCGCGACAAAACCTATTTCACCTCCAAGGTTGCCGCCATGGTGCTGGAGGGCTACCTGAAGGGTGGGACTCAGGCCGCTCCCGTCGCAACTGTTGGACGCAATCGCCTTACACCACGAGAGCGGGAGATTGTGCAGCTTCTGGCCGAGGGGAAGAGCACCAAGGAAGTGGCTGTGGCACTCGGCCTGAGCGTAAAAACCGCAGAAACCCATCGCTCGAATATTATGCGGAAACTGCAATTGCATTCGGTGAGCGATTTGGTTCTTTACGCTGTCCGTAATAACATCGTGCACGTGGTCCAGGCGGGTTTGGAGCCCAGCTAGGATTGATCTACGGGGTTCCGGGACGTCTTCCGTAGATCCTCATCCGGCCTCTCCTTCGCATTTTGAACTCATCAGTGGAAAATGTAGGGCTCAAATGCCCTCTTTTTACCCTCTTTGATCTCTCTCCGTAACAAACTCCACGGCCCTGCGGTGGATAATTCCTGTTTCGCGCACGAAGCTGCTAGCGGCGGAACTTATTTCCTTGATACTTCCGAGCCTCAATCCAGTCCAAGGCTTGCATTAAATTATGGAGTGCCTACGTTAAGTCAATTGGAATGTTAGATTTGCGGAAGGCGCCAGAGGGCTAATTAGCGCTGATTTTGTGACCTTTATCTGGGGGGCGAAACTGTGTAAATTCATGCACCTTGGTGTTCCAATTCAGGAAAACGACGGCTAGCATTGGCTGCACAATTGCATCAAGTAACGCGTGGCCATAGTAACTGCGTTGAGTCCTCGGCTTGCAGCGCGACAGGCAAGATTAGGATCCGCTCATATAATCACATTTCCACTAAAGGTCTGTGTGCGCTCGTGCCGACTTCGATTTTGTCGCCGGGGAACCAGTCTTGCCCCGGCAGGTAAATCGGATCTGGGCTCTAAAACGTTCGATAAAAACGGCATTCGTCCCGGAATCGGAACTTTGATCACTACAGGTTTAGTATGGAATTTCGAAATCGTTCCGGTACAGCAACATATCGAAACGCATACAGGCTGCTACGGATAGACGGTTTCACGGAGTGTCTCTACTCTCCTAATTGTGGTTGCTGACATTACTTCGGATGTCGAACCCAAATTAAGAGTAGTGGATTTGAAAGGAGACGCACGTGAGCAGCGAACCTAATATTGTTGTCCGGTCAGAATCAGATCTTGATCTGGTGAAACGAGCTCAAGAGGGAGATTCCGACGCATTCGCTTCATTATTCTATGCCCACAAGACTCGAATCTATTCTGTGTGTCTCCGTATGACGAACAACACCGCCGAAGCCGAAGATCTTACGCAGGACGCTTTCCTTCAAGTGTTCCGTAAACTCGCGACCTTCCGCGGCGATTCCGCGCTTTCCACCTGGCTTTACCGAATCGCGGTGAACACGGTCTTGATGCACTTCCGCAAGAAAGCATTGCGCCAAATTTCGCTGGATGAGCCTATGAGTCAGGATGCAAAATTGGTGAAGCGTGAATATGGCAGCAAAGACAATCGTCTGGTCGGTTCCGTCGACCGCATTGCTTTGAGCCGCGCCATCAAAGAATTGCCCGATGGTTATCGCACGATATTTCTTTTGCACGAGGTGGAAGGATACGAACATCAGGAAATCGCGCAGTTGCTCGATTGTTCGGTAGGAAATTCGAAGTCACAACTGCACAAAGCGAAGCTCCGCATTCGCGAATTGCTCGGCCAGGCACAGCTTGAGGCTGAACGTGTCTCAAACAAAGCACGCGGCAAGCGGATTGCACTCAAGCCAGTGGAAACGAACACTTGGGACGTTCCTATGGGCGAAAATTTGCCCGTCGTGCCACCAACCATGGTCCCCGCCATGGCGCATTTTGCAGCCGGCAATGTATAGAGCGAAACAATAATCGGACGCGAAGGGGAGCAATTGGAAATTGGGGCCATCATCACGGTTGCGGGCGGCGAGGAAGCCACCCTTGGGACTGGCAGTTCCGACTGGAAGACGCGCCAACCGGACAATGGTTGCTTCGCCTGGTGCGACGTGCTGGGAAAGAATCTGACTGACCGCTCCGTGGACCGTCTGCGGGCTGGGCGTGTTGAAGCTCCCGTTGTGATCGTGGAGGGAGAGGATGCTTATCACCTGTTCCCTTCCCGCTCACCTTCAGCCGACAAGTTCTTGGCCACATGGGAGGCTGCGGTCGCCAGTCAACTCAATTTGGGAATTCATTCCCTCTTACTTATGCGTCTCGACTCCTACGTGGATTTCGATGCGGCGCATTTGCTGGATTTTCATCACAACTCGTCTTCTTCCTTAACGCAGGCTTACTCGCATAAGAGCGCGTTGGAAGTCGCGGTGGTAGATGCCGCTCAGTTGCGAGCTGGAACAGGTTCCTACCGGGCGCGCTTGAGCCGCCTGGTGGCAAAGTTGCGGCGCTATGAATTCGCAGGTTATGTGAATCGCCTTAGACATCCTCAGGACTTTAGAACTCTCGCGCAGGATGGATTGGTCGGGCGAGCGGGCCTTGTTCCTGTCGGAAAGGAAGTTTCGCCGGGCATCTGGATGGCCGACGGCGTGCATATTGACGCTACGGCCAGCGTCGTTAGTCCGGCCTATGTGGGAGCGAATACGGAAATCAAAGCGTCATGCAAGATTGTCGGGGCGACCACAATCGAAAGAGATTGCAAAATAGATTTCGGAACTACAGTGAATGACTGCTCCGTACTTCCCGAGACCTATGTGGGAATTGGATTGAACGTTCGGCGCGCTATCGTTGGAAAGAAACATCTTTTCAATCTCGACCGTGATGTGGAAATCGAAATTTCAGATAATAAAATAATCGGGAGAAACTTTAGTTCGTTGCCGGTGTTCAGCAAAGCTAAGAGTTTATGGACTGGGTCCGCAAACTCAAGACTGAAAACTATTTGTCAACCATCGGCATATAACTCGCATCTTTATTAGCTAGTCGTAGAATGGAATTTTTTTCATAGGGACTGAAAATGGATAGCACGTCAAACATACTGATCAGTTTGCCAGAGCGGTTCACCGCGAAAGAGGCACGCAGGCTTACTCGCGAATTTGAAGGGCAAGTGAGTAAGGAGCACTCCAGCGTGGTGGTAGATCTTTCCAAAGTCCGTGATATGGACCGAGCAGGGCTCGATTCGCTAGTGCACTGCATGGCAGACGTGATAGAACACGACGGCGCGATCCAATTGGCGGGCGTTTCCCCTGAAGCCGCCACGATTCTCGAACTTACGCAGCTCGACCGCATCTTCAGCATGTTCCCGCGATATGAAGAGGAAAGACTTCCGGAGTTCAGTTACGAACTGGTCAGGTCCGAAATTAACAGCCAGGTACAGGCAGGAGAGCAACAGCCAGTTGCAGCTTAAGCTTGACTGTTATGGACAATAAAAACCCCGTGGAGAGTGGAATGAGGTTGAGTAAGGCACGACTGGCCGGTGCGGTTATGGCGGTTGTGTTTTTTGCCTCTAACGTGCAAGCATTTGCACAGCAGGATCAGAACCCATATCAGCTCCCTCGTCCCGAACAACCTAGAAGTACTCAGCCGGCACCTCAGCAACCACCTGCGACCCCGGAACCAACTAATCCATCGCCGAATACGCCTGTTAATCCCCCAGCCCAGAGTGCGCCGACGATGCCCTCTGGCACGGCCGCCGCCCCAGCCGGCCGCATGAGCGGAAACGCCGCCTCCCGTCCGGCTGGAGCGGCAATCGCTCCGCCTAAACAGAGGCAGGTGCGCTCGTTTCTGATTAAACTAGGTTTTGTTGCCGGCGCGGCTGCGGCCTTAGGAACAGTAGCAGCGCTGTCAATGGCAAGCCCGGCGAGAGTTCCCAACAGCCGTTAGTAACGCGACATACAGGATAGATAAGTAACATCGCTGAAGGTGATGGATGTCCGACCAACCAATTATGACCAACAGTCTGCCGCTGCTCATCAGTTTCTCCGGAATTGATGGAGCCGGCAAAAGCACCCAGATCGAACGTCTTTGTGCCAGCCTGAATGATTCCGGTTTGTCAGTATTGCGATTGGAGTTTTGGAATGACGTTGTAGCTTTTTCGGGAATGCGTGCAGGCTTTAGCCACAAGTTTTTGCACAGCGAAGGTGGAGTTGGCGCTCCTGATAAGCCGGTGCAACGGAACGACAAGAACACACAGTCCTGGTATTTGAATCTTTCGCGCTCAATTCTCTACTTCTTTGACGCCATCAACTTGCAGCGTGTGTTCAATAGAGTTTCTAAAAGCGGTGCGCAAGTCATTGTTTTCGATCGTTTTATCTATGACCAGCTCGCCACATTGCCAGTGCAAAGCGCGTGGGCAGCGGCATACGTCAGGATGGTCTTGAAAATCGCTCCTAAGCCCGATGTTGCTTACGTTCTTGATGCGATGCCTGAGGCGGCGCGAGCTCGCAAGCCAGAATACCCTGTGGATTTCCTTTATAAGTACCGTCGCAGCTATCTGCAATTGTGCGACATGGCCGGACTGACGTTAATTGATCCCATGCCGAAGGACGATGTGCATGAGGCCATCAAGAGCAAGCTAGCAAAATATGGAGTTCTCCAGCAGCATCAACAACGGCCAACACTGGCCCAACTGACTTCGATTTGATCGTTGGAATTTTTCCTCTCCCCGATATACTGAAAGCATCACTTGTGCGCAACTGTTTGCATTTTAGAAGTTTAGATGTGACCTAAGTGCTTGGTTCAAACCAACATCTGAGGAGCGGGTCACATCTTATTGGCGGCATCCTTCGGCAGGCACACATTATGACAAATGCGGCGGAACAGAAGTTCGCAATAGTAATCCCAACACTGAATGAGTCGGGTAATATTCCGGCTTTGCTTGATCGCATCACCGCAGCAGTCGCTCCCCTGAATTTGAATTACGAACTGATCGTGGTTGACGACGATAGCCAGGATGGTACTGGCGATGTGACCCTGCAGTACGCTGAAAAAGATCCGCACGTCCGTTTGTTGGTGCGCAAAGGGCAGCGCGGGCTCGCGGGCGCCGTGATTCACGGCTGGGCCAATACTGATGCCACGATTTTAGGAGTGATTGACGCCGATCTACAACATCCACCGGAGATTTTGCCCAAGCTTCTAGAGCAGGTGCTAAGCGGAAAAGATATTGCTATTGCGAGCCGCTACGTCACCGATACCAAGGAAAGCGTAAAAGAATGGAACAAGGCCCGTCTGTTCATTTCAAAGTTCAGCACCTGGGCGACATCGCCATTACAGCGAAAAGAAGTTCGCATTAAAGATCCGATGTCAGGCTTTTTCGTGGTGCGAAGAGAGTGTATTGAGGGGCTTGACCTGCAGCCACAAGGATTCAAAATCCTGTTGGAAATCCTGGTCAAGGGCCGAATTCATAGCGCCGTTGAGGTGCCATTTAAGTTTGCCACCAGGCTCTCCGGTAAGAGCAAGGCGGATGTAAAGGTGGCGCTACATTATTTCTCTCTCCTCGGAAAACTTTCGCGGTACGCAATCTTCGGCTCTGGACAACAACAATAATGAAAATCTGCCTGGTAACCGCGTTCCCTCCAAGCCGAGAGGCTTTGAATGAATACGGTTTCCACATAGCACGCGAGCTCCGGCAACTGCCGGGAGTTTCGCTGACCATTCTCGGAGACACAGACGCGCCCGCCGGCGAGCCCGAACTCGAAGGCTTCAATGTTGTGCGTTGCTGGGCTTTTAATAGCCTTAAGAACCCCGGCTATATACTGCGGGAGATTCGTCGCATTCGTCCGGACGTGGTGTGGTTCAACCTTGGATTCGCAAGTTTCGGCGGCGAGCCTCTGCCCGCATTTGAGGGCATAGCGATCCCTGCCATGATTCGACTAGCGGGCTTCTATACCCACGTCACGCTTCATCAATTGATGGAGACCGTAGACCTAAAAGACGCAGGCGTTCGCTTTCCCTTGATGTACAAGGTGGGCGGATTTTTGGCAACGCAAGTTCTGCTTCTGGCGAATTCGGTTTCAGTAATGCTGCCCGCCTACCGCGACATCCTACGCGATAAATATTCGCGCGGCGCAGTCTATGTTCGTCGCCATGGCATTTTATCGGGACGTCCGGAGTATCCGGATTT
>JBEEGK010000290.1:0-3177 GCA_041166845.1 Acidobacteriaceae bacterium | reverse complement strand
TAAAGCGAATTTCTTTCGCTGGGTTCGATTCCTCCCGAAGGGATTCAAGCAATTAACGGTCCCCGAGTCTGATTGTCCTGCCTGTTCGAGCCGACTCGCGTGCGGCATCCAGAATACGAACCACTGTGACGTTGGTATCAAGCGCCGAAAGTCCGCTGGGCTTGATTTCTCCGGACACGACTGCGATCAGGTAGGAGATCGGATCGGTGTACGGAGCGATGAGCGCCGGAGCGGATTGCTGCCGCTCCTGAGAGTCTCCGTTCCGACGTACGAGTAGGTCATCGCGGCGTACCGTGATTGCTTCCCCGGTTTCCCCATATACCTCCATGTCCTTGCGGTCGAACGGCCAATTCCATGATGCTTGCAAGATTGCTTGCGCTTTCTTGTATGTGAGGATGATGGTCGCTTCGTCATCGACTTGGGGATAAATCTCAGGCTTGAGTTGTTGGGTGACGGCAGTCACTGTGATCGGGACCTCCCCCTTCATCAGCCACGTCATCAGGTCTGCGCCGTAACACCCGAAGTCGAACAGCGCTCCCGCCCCGTTGCGCGCTGGGTCCGTCAGCCACGAGAAGAATTCAGGAGCGACCCCGATTTCCTTAGGACCCTTATGACCATCATGGACCACAACCTTGCGAACATCGCCGAGCGCACCATCGCGCACGAGTTGATATACGGCGCTATTACTGGGATACCAAGTGGTTTCGTAATTTACCAGCACAGCAATGTGCGCCGAATCAGCGGTCTGCTTCATGGCTAGTGCGTCTTCTAGCGAGACCGCCAAGGGCTTTTCCATCATCACCGAAATGCGATGACGTGCTGCAGCTTCCACAACGCGGCGGTGATCGCGTGTGTCGGTGTAAACCAGCATAGCCTGCGGCTGCACCGTCACCAGCATCTGTTCAACATCGCGGTACAGCAATTGCGGATCGAGGTGAAACTCGTTCGTATATCGCTGCGCCAGCTGCTGGTTCGGCTCCGCGATGCCGACGATCTGGATGTCCCGGCGCTTTAGAGCAGGCCCGAGAAAACCGGCTACATGCCCGTGCACCAGACCAACAATGGCCACCCGTAAGGGTTTGCCAGTTGGTTGAGCGTACGATTCCGCAATCGTTATGGCTGGGATTCCGACAGTGACAACCATGAGTGCTATCAAGCGTCCGAACTTGTACATAAGCGCCTCCAGCAGGGTTTGATGATCAGGGCGGAGCATCCTTATCTTCTGTCGAAGATTTTTGTACTGCATGCTAACGTAACCGGTACGGTTTTACCCGCCATGAGAATGGATATTCCGCTGTATGGTGCATCGTGTTTTGCAGCATTAGCCTCCAAACGGGTTGGCAAAACAATTTTTCCTTCAGGAGAAGTCATGGCACGTCCAGCTCAGGTCCGAGCATGCTGATTCTTTCTGGTTCGCTAGTGGTGGCCCACGGGCGCGGGCACGGGTACCGGGCAAGGGCAAGGGCCAATTCAGCATCTGGGAGTTCAAGTTCTGCTAGCGGGCAGTCATCCGCCGGGCAGGGGATTCTGTAGCACTGCCGGATCTACGGGAACAGGTTCGTCTGATCAGGGAAGCAGCACTTCGATGGGACAAGATCCACAGAATAGCAGCTCGACAGCCGGATCAACATCTTCCGAACTATGGACAGTTTCAAGCCGTCACCCGTGCTCACTATTTAGACGAAGTGGATTTACAAGACTTGAGGAACTTCGAGTCAGCGCTGCTGCGGCAGAACTGTCCGATAGAACCTGCCACAACAGGCGCTACCTAGATGATCACAGTCGGAAAGAATTTGGCCCTTGAAAGCCAGACCTTGTCCTCCTCTACCGCAAAGATCGCCAAACGGTTCCCCAGTCTAGGTAAGGCCGACCTTGCGAATCAGCGCCGAAAAGCGCGGATCGCCTCGCAACGGATCAAAGTAGGGATGCACTTTGACGAATTGAAGAATGTTTGACTGTTCCTTGTACCCTTGTTCGAGCCAGGCAAATGCCTGGTCGTAATCGCCGAGTCCCAGGTATGCGCTTACGAAGGCGGCAGCGGGGACGTAACCTGCTTGCTTACGTCCTTTCAATTCCGCTAGAAGCCGAAGTGCGTCGGTGCGACGCCCCGCCTGAGCATATGCCCTGGTGACGAAACAAAGGAATTAAATTGCAATAGTGATCCTAAAAATGAAGCGGTTTCGAACTATTTTACGGCTTGTGTTCAAGGCGAAATGGAGTAGTGTACTGCTGTCTTTTCGACTGCGCCTTGAAGCGCAGTCTCCAGGTAATTTCAAAATCCCTACTCCATAACAGCCGGATTCGACGAGATCGGCGAGATGCGGCCGCCGCGGCAACTCTGGGATTAGTGGTACGCCTCAGCTTTGTTATAGGAAAGAGTTCACAAGTTACGCTTGTTGGCGATCGCCTAGTTCGAGCGGTCCCCATGGCAATTTTCGAAGCGGAGATAAAAAATTTTCGAGTCCATGATTTCCCAAAACAAACCCTTTAAGTGGCTTAAGCCCGCGTCCGACGCGGCTTTTTACGAGCTTGCGGGGAGGGGAACTTAACCCCCATGACCACGAAGGTCGGCGGATTTTGAGCGGATGGAATCGAATTACTGCTGAGTGATGGCAATTGCTTGTGAGTGCGTCCGACGCAGTTCCGACAAATTATTGACTACTCGCAATTACCTTCTACATATCCCCATTGCGCCGTGCTCCGGTCACACCAGCGTCACTGAGTCGTCCGCACATTCCTGAATCACCAACAGCATCAACACATATTTAAATTACCGTTACATTCCTCGTCGTCGCATCGGGAAGCTTTCGGCTTCTCGCTGAGATGTGTCTTAGGTTAGAACCCCGGTATACTATCCATATGCACACCGAACTGCGCGCCGCGATCGACCTCGGCATTCATGATGAACGGGTCACCGTTTCGGACCACATCGCTTATTTCTGGGAAACTGAGGAGGAGTTTTGCGAGGCTGTCGGTTTTTTAAAGGTCGGACTGCGTGGAAAAGATCACTGCGTTGTATTTGGTCATCCGACCGCGAACACTAAAGTTCTCGCCGCGTTGCAAGCCGATGGCTTTGACGCGACACACCTTCAAACGGTGGGCCGACTTACAGTACTCGGCGGCAAACCTTCAGGAACAGATATGCTTGCCGACATTGGCGCCGCTTTCCAAACTGCC
>JBEEGK010000289.1:0-3186 GCA_041166845.1 Acidobacteriaceae bacterium | reverse complement strand
AGATTCGAGAGCTTTCAGCGATGAATGCAACGCTCTACGAATTCCTAAGCGTGGAAGAGCAACGGCCACGTGAAGCGAAGGTGCTGCGGCACGTAATTTTAAAAGCGGACGTGCGCGATTCCTCACGGCTGACCAAGTCCCTCATGGAACGCCAGATGAATCCAGCTTCTTACTTCAGTCTTAACTTTTATGATCCGGTGAATAAGCTACTGGCAAAATACGGCGCTGAAAAAGTTTTCGTCGAAGGGGATGCTTTGATCCTCGCGTTCCTCGAACGAGAAGGGGAGCCATCTCTCGCAGTCGGTAAAGCTTCGGTGCTGGCTAGAGAAATGCTCGAGATTGTCCAAGGCTACAACCAGCTATTGGAACGTGCCGGCCTGCCTTCGTTGGAACTAGGTGTTGGGATTTCTTACCAGGATTCTTCACCCATGTACCTGATGGACGCGCAGCATCAGATCATGATTTCCGATGCCATAAACGAGAGCGATCGGCTTTCATCTTGCAACAAGCGCGTGCGAAAAATGATTTCTTCGATCGAAACGCCCTTTAACGTCTACGCATTTCAGACGGTCGGTGATTCCGATGCCAGTGACAGTCCCGATGATTCCGTCATGAAGTACAATCTGGGTGGAATCCGCATCAGTGAGGCCGCATTCCAGAAACTTAAGCACGAAATCTCTCTGGAACCTCTCGCCCTTTCGCTGCCTAAGCTATGGGGAACAGAGGAATCGCGATTGTTTTCCGGACTGGTCCCATTGGGAAACGACATCTTCAGGAAAATAGTCGTGCGGGCGAGCCAGATTCCCCAAGTTGAATCCCAGGATTTCTCTTTAAAGCATTGGACAGAAAAATGGTATTACGAGGTATGCACGAATTCCGCAATTTACGCCGCGTTGGAAGGCAAAGCGGCCGTGAAGTAGTTCCCTTGCTAATGGCCCGCGCGCAGTGGGGAAATCAATAACCGTCCAACAGGTTTCTTCTTCGGGTCCGCCTTGTTTCCTTCCGGAGAAACGTCTTGCGAATCGTCCGGTGCGGCTGATGCTGCAGCCAGGCTAACCGCCAACGAACGAAACCGGCGGCTGATCTCCTGATTTTCTTGGAAGACCACTGGCATTCCTTTATCAATCGCAGGCGCCACGCTTTGATAGCTGTTAGGAAGTTTGCACAGCAGAGTCGAATTGGTGGCCTTCTCGATATCCTGATCCGTAAACCCCGGGATCTTCATAAAGCGATTCAGCACCAGGCGAACGTGTTCGCGGGAAGAGCCTTCCTCGAGAAAGGTTCGTACCCGTCCGGCGCTCCACAGTGATACCACATCCGCTTGCGTGACCAGCAAAGTCACATGAGATAAATCGCAGAGCAAGCGAGCGGTCTGATCAATGCGTCCGGAGCAGTCCACGACAATATGGCGAAAGTGTGTCGCCAAAACATCGAACATCTGGGTGAGCTCGGCAGCGCTGACTGGCTGGGGATTAGCTTGCTGCGCTCCAGCCAGCAAACGCAGTCCGCCTTTACAATTTATCAGCAGGCCATCCAACAATGATGAATCGAGACGATGCAGGTTTTGTAGAGCATCCGCGACCCCGAAGGTAGGTCGCGCGTCCAAGTGGAGAGCGCAGTGACCCAGCGGTGCAAAATCAACCAGCAAAGTGCTGCCTTGTGATTCCTGCAAGGCTACCGCTGTGTTCACCGCGACGGTCGTGGATCCAGCCCCGCCCTTCGCATTAATAACCGTGAAGATTCGGGCTCTTCCAGCACGATTTTGAGTTTTCCCCCGGGAAGAAGTGTGGCGAGAAAAAGCCTCCAGCAAACGTTCGGTGGAAATGTCTTTGTCGAAATATTCACGAGCGCCGGCGCGCATCGCAGAAACAATCAGCGAAGGATCTCTCAGCTCTCCAACAGCGAATACTGAGATGCCGTTGCTATTCGCATTAATTAATTCGATGGCTTGGATGGCGAACTGCACGGAGCGCGGGTCAATATCGAGGATAACAATCTCGCTGCCAACATCTTGAATTCGGCGCAGGATGGGATCGGTAGCGCCCCCCGGAAATGACAAACTGCTGAATACTAAGTTCGCCATGTTCGAGTTCTCCAACCGATGTTGGAGGACCGCCAGCCGTTCCTTTTCGTAAGTGAGAAGGCTGACTGCTACCCCGTGCATTACTGAGACCTCTTTGCTACTCGATTCTGAATGACCATGGTATGGAAGGAACGGAGGTTACGCCAGTAACGGTCGTAACATTGGGCGCAGCGATTCTCCTCGATTACCAAGCATTTATCTCAGAAATGAAGAGCCGGATGACCGCCACCCGACTCCTGCGCGTGGATTCATTCTATTCAAAAGCACAGGTATTTAAAAGGCTGAAGTGGACAATTTCCCTCCTAGCCGGGCGATCTTGATGTGCAAAAAGTTGGTCCGAGGGACCGATTTTACTTTGCCTCTATACTGAATAGTCGCCCAAACCTCAGCGCATACTCGTCCAGAATCATGTCCGCCTCCCCAATGTCCGATAAGCAACATAAAGAAAGCACAGCTCAGAGCAATCGAAGTGCAGGGGGATTTTCGTCCGCGTTGCGGGCATTGCGACATCGTAATTTTCAACTCTTCTTCAGCGGCCAACTGATTTCGCTGACTGGCACCTGGATGCAAAGTGTGGCCCAGGCGTGGCTGGTCTACCGCATCACCGGTTCCTCTCTGCGTCTTGGAGCGGTAGGATTCGCGAGCCAGATTCCAGTTTTTCTTTTCGCTCCCCTTGGCGGAATGGTGGCTGACCGTTTCCATCGCCACCGCGTGATCATTGGCACGCAAATTATTTCAATGGTCCTGGCGGGGATTCTCGCGACCCTCACCCTTACTGGAAGAGTTCATGTCTGGCACATCTTCCTGCTGGCTGCCCTGCTTGGCGTTGTCAATGCCTTCGATATTCCTGCCAGGCAGTCTTTTCTAGTGGAAATGGTAGGGAGAGACGACCTGATGAACGCGATTGCGCTCAACTCATCAATGTTTAACGGAGCAAGAGTCATCGGCCCTGCGATCGCCGGGATACTGGTGGCAAGAATTGGTGAAGGCTGGTGTTTTTTCTCGAATGCCGTCAGTTACATCGCAGTGATTGCCGGCCTGCTCATTATGCGTCTGCCGCCGCGCGCGTATCGTGCTGATGCAGGTTCTCCTCTCGCACGCAT
>JBEEGK010000288.1:0-3331 GCA_041166845.1 Acidobacteriaceae bacterium | reverse complement strand
AAAAACTTGTCAACCGTGTATTCGCCTTTTTCCGGATCGTAGAAGCTTCGGTCCCAGATAAGCAGTTGCACTTGCGAGAAGACATGCTGCGTCCACTCCAGTTCTGGACGTGTAAATCCCGAATCGTCGTAGCGTGTGCGAGTGCGGCGATCAGCACGCCAGCCTTTGATTTGGTCGAGCCATGAGGCGCTGCCTGAGGGATCGTCCGGACCGGGGAAAAACACTTCGTTGGGCGGAGGCATGTCCGACAGATTCATTACGCCAGTGTGCGAGACAAGGGCGTGACTGGGCTTCCATTCGTCAGCCAAGGCGGGGTTCAAAAGAATCAAGCCCCTGATTGATAGCAGCGCGATTTCGCAGCAGTGAAGGACGCGGCTTCTCATTGCAGCTCTCGGTCCAAAGTGCCTCTTGATGTTTGCTGGCTAGAATGATGTGGCTATTCAAGGCAGACTGAAATTAGTGGAAGTAAATCCATTTTTCAGTCTGCCAGATACGATATGCAACTCAGAAGACTAGCTTGAGAGCAAATTGAATTACCCGCGGATCGTGCGCAGTCTCGTTTACCACTCCGAAAGTTGACGGAGCATCTACGTCCTGCATTTGACTGCCACCCCCACTCAAATAAAACTGGGGATGATTGAAGATGTTGAAAAACTCCGCTCTGAACTGCAGATTCATTCCGTCACGGAATGACAACGGGAAATCTTTGATGAGCGAAAAATCGGTGTTGACGAAGCGCGGGCCGTAGAGCGGAGCACGGGCGGAATTTCCTAGCTCTCCTGTGGCAGCATCAGCAAAAGCGCAGCGATTAAACCAGTTTGCCAGTGTTCGGACCCGGGCAGGAGCGATTCCTCCCTGGGAAACCGTTGTGTGACAAGCCACGTTCGGATTTGCCATCACTGGACCGGCCTTAAATGGATCTCCTACCTCGTCCGGTCGGTTTAAGCTGCTGCCATTCCACTGAAAATTTACACCCGAGCCGGAGAAATTCCCGTTGTTACTGGCGACCACAAATAGCGGGAATCCGGAAGTGACCCTCTCAATGACGTTAATTTGCCAGTTTCCCAAGGCCGCTGCAACTGGTCCTTTCCACTCGCTTCCAAATCTCTTGCCTCGGCCGAACGGCAGATCATAAAGGATGCTGGCAGTGAACTGATCATTGAGATTAATTTGCGACAGGCTCCAATCTGCTTTTTGTGTTCCTGGCAATGGCCAGAACGTCGCACCCGGGGTGGTTCCTGCGCCGTCGGGAAATCCGGAATCGAATGTCCGAGACCAGGTATAGCCCAGAAGGGCGTAAAGCCCGTGCCGTACGCTCTTAGTCTCGCCCTTGATCTGCAAAGAATCGTAGCGTGCTCTGCCAATATCACTGATGTTAGCGACGGTCGTGAATTCGCCGTAAGGCGCAGTAAAGGCCGTTCCACCTGGTCCGCATCCCAGGGTGTAGCCCGGGACAACGCCACAAGCGTGGGGAGATCCCACGTTTTCATTGACGCCATCCACCAGAATGTGTGTGCTGCGCGACCCGGCATACCCTACCGTCAACACCACATTCGCAGGCAATTGGTGTTCAACGTTCAAATTAAATTGCTGTACCATCCCTTGTTTGAAATTGAGGTTCTGGGATTGAATCGTACCCGTAAAGCTGGTGGGATCGGGTTGCGAGGTAAATGCAGGCAGGAAACTACGTGCCAAGCCGCAATTGAGAGGGGTTGCCGAAGTCGTGTTTCCAAAGGGGCACGGAGAGCCTGGGAAGAAGTTGAAATTGTCGGTTTCGGCGTAATACGGCGGGTTTTGCCACAATCCTTGCGCGCCCTGGTTCCACGAAGAGTCGTGGAAGATCGCGTACCCAGCCCGGATGGCGGTTGTTTGGCTACCAAAGGGCTTCCATGCCAGACCGATGCGCGGTTCCAGAGCGGTCTTGTCAAACTTGATGCCAACGTTTCCGTCAGAACGAATACAGATCGAGCAGTTCGCCTGGGGACTGTGGCCGGCAACGTAATACTTACCAGTCAGAAAATTAAAGTTCGCCTGACGATTTTCAGCTTCGGTCTCGGGCGTCACCAGGGCCCACGCGAGTCCTATGTTGACAGTCAGATTGTTGGTCACGCGCCAGTCATCCTGGATAAAAGGCCGGAACATCTTCCACCGGCGGCCGGTGGTAGCTCCATTGAAGGTCTGGTCGTGGAGCGCGCCACCCACCTGGCCCAAAAGCAGATCTGCGGAGTCGTCTCCTGTAAAAGATCCTCCACCTGGGAAAAGAAGAAATAAGCCGTCCTGAAAACCATTGGTTCGCACATTCATCTGATTGGCTCGAAATCCCATGCCAACCCGGACGTCGTGACGTCCACGGATCATGTCCAGCGTATCCGAAGCCGAGTAGACGTTCGTCCCGCCTTGAAACGGCGCAAAACCGCGATCACCCAAAGACCAATACCCCGTCATCAAAGTCGAACTCAGACCGCAACTGATGCAATCCTTCGTGGACTGAGACAATCCCGGAGCCGCGCCTGGGCAAGAACTATCAAGGTTGGCGCCCAGGATCCCAAGATGCGCCGCTTCGCAAGTACGGTCTCCAAAAGACTTGATGTGATTAAAGATGCGGTTAAATCCAACGTTCACCTGATTGATAGTGTGCTCGGAAAAAACATGGGTTTCCGATAGCGCGATGTTTCGCCCATGATTGGTAATGTCCTGCGTGCTGCCGAACGCATTTTGCTCGGCAAAGCCGGGCGATCCACCAGGAACGAAGGACACGGCCTGATCGTAGCTGAAGCGGGCGAACACCGAGTCTTTGCTGGAAAAATTGTGGTCCAGTCGAACGTCAAACTCTCCCTCATTCAGTTTGCGGATAGGAACGTTGGTGAAGTTGTAGCCTATTGCCTGGTTGCTGGCATTCGCTGTGGGATAAAGAGCGATCATCTGCGCGCCCACCGGATCGAACATCGAGACCGGAATTTTATTGCAGGCCGTTCCAGTTGGCTGGCTGCCGTCAGGGTTGGCGGGCAGAGGGTTGCCAGCGCCGTCACATTGAAATTGAGCGCCGGAGTAAGGATTCGAAAGATCAGTGAAACCGTTCGGATTTCCGGGACCACGCAAAAAAACTCCGAACGGGTCGAGACTAAAATCGCCATTTATCATTGCGGGCGTCGGAACCAATCCCACGAACGGTATGCCGTGCCGCTGCATCTTCGCCTGATAATCCACGAAGAAAAAAGTTTTGTCCTTCTGTATGGGACCGCCGAGTGCGCCGCCGAACTGATTCAGATTGAATTTCTCGCGTGAGGAAGCGAAGTAACTGCGAGCGTCCAACTTGGTGTTGCGGAAAAAT
>JBEEGK010000287.1:0-2807 GCA_041166845.1 Acidobacteriaceae bacterium | reverse complement strand
CTCGGCTACTGGTTGCCGGTGCCAATCAGAGCGTCTACGTCGAAGTGGACACTGGGGCGAATCTGGACAATAACAATGCGACCGTGGGAGGAACGATCCAATCGGCACAGGTTGCCAGGCTGCCACTGAATGGTCGAAACATAGCGACCCTCGAGCTTCTCGCGCCGGGAGGCATCGATAGTGGATCGGGAACCCAGGCGAGCATTCGATTTGCGGGTCAGGGAATCGACGACAACAACTTCAGGTTCGACGGCGTAGACGCAAGCGGTATCTATCGGCAGGCGGTCAAATCTGGGCTCCGTCTGCAGTTCTCTACGGAAGCTGTTGCAGAATTTCGGGTGGACGCCGGAGGATACACCGCAGACACCGGAGGAAGTGCTGGAGGGCAAGTCAGCCTCATCTCAAAGAGCGGAACGAACAGGTTCCATGGAAGTGTCTTCGATTACCTGCGCAATAGTTATTTCGACGCGCTCTCTCCGATCAAAACCACAGTCCATCCAGGTTTTCATCTGAATCAGTTCGGCGGAAACCTTGGCGGTCCCATTGTCCGCGATCGCACTTTCTTTTTCGTCAACTATGAGGGTTTTCGACAATCGCTCGGCGGGGTGCCGCAGACCGGCTTTGTACCAAGTCCTGCCTTCCGCGCACAAGTAGCATCCGCCCAGCCCTCGCTTGCTGCCATTATCAATAATTATCCGCAAGGTTCAGCGCCTACCGCAGATCGGAACGTGTACTCATTCACTGGCGTGGTCCCAAGCCCCAATCAGGAGAACTCCGGCGTCGTACGTGTTGACCACCGATTCAGCGGTGTTGACTCTGCTTATGCACGGTATAGCATCGACGATGGTTTTTCGACGAGCGCGCTCAATGCTCTGGCCCAGTCCATCACAATTCAGTCACGGATTCAGAATTTCGCTCTCGAAGAGACTCATATCTTCAGCCCCACTTTCCTGAACGAGGCACAGTTAGGGTTCAATAGAAACACCTTCATTCAAAATCAACAAACGGGATCCCCGTACAACTTTTCAATCACGGGGTTTACGACGTTGTCAGAGAACTACAGCAAGGCTCAGATCCCCACAAGCTTCTCCGGCAATGACACCATAACGCTTAGCCGCGGCGCCCACACGATCAAGGCGGGAGTGGACATTCGTTTCGTAATGTACAACGAAGCAAACTCTGTAGATGGCACTGCCAGCTACACGTCGACAACGAATCTGCTGGCAAACAAGTTGGACTCAATTCTAGTGACGGCTGCGCTCCCGGATAAGGGCTTGCGCAAGACGCAGTACGCCGGATATCTAGAGGACCAATGGAAGCTCAGCAAAACGTTCACGCTTAATCTAGGCATGCGATACAACTACTTCGCTCCGCTTCATGAACAGCACAATAACGAAGATCCTTTTGACTTGGCCAGCTGTGGTGGTTACTGCGGTATCGGAACCACGTTCTACTTTCCGAACACGAAGGATTTCGATCCGCGAGTCTCATTCGCTTATTCGCCCGGCGTGTTTCGTGGCAATACTGTCTTTCGCGCAGGATTTGGAATCTATCACGGAGAGATCCAATTGGGCGACGAGGATAGTCCTGTCGTGAACACGGAACCCTCTACGCTTTTGACGTCGACTGCGAGCAATGTGTACTCGTATCCGAGTGCACTGGCCCTGATCCCAACCACTGGCCTCGCACAGACGCCTCGGTCTCTTCTGCGTAACCATCCCGACTCGTACACGGTGCAGTGGACCGGTTCCGTACAGCAATCGCTCGGACAGCAGAGCGTATTAACCTTCACTTATCTGGGGATCAAGGGCAATCATCTGTTTCGCCGCACCTATACCAATCTGATCGACCCAGTGACTGGCCTGCGTCCGTTGGGCTCATTCTTTCCAAGCCAGATCGATACAAAAGCTAACGAGGGCATGTCGATCTTTAACGCTCTGCAGGCCAATCTCACGCACCGTTTCCATAACGGTTTTTTTGTAGCCGGCAATTACATGTTCTCTCACGCGCTCGATGACGGCTCCGTCGGCGCGGGAGAGGCGGATGCTGCGGAGAATATCGCTTGCTTTCGCTGCGATTATGCCAGGAGCGACTTCGACGTCCGCCATAGCGGCAATGCGAGTGTTGTTTACGATCTCCCCTTCGGCCGTGGAAGACGCTTTCTCAACAGCAGCAAACTTGCCGATGCTTTTGTTGGGGGATGGTCGCTAGACTCCCTGCTTTATTTCCGTAGCGGGCTGCCGCTGAACGTCACCGTGAGCCGCAGCAGTACCATTCTGCCTGACGGGAACAACGTAAACCAGAGGCCGAATCGAGTGCCCGGTGTACAAATCTACTCCAGCAACCGGGGCATCACGTCTTGGCTCAACCCGGCAGCGTTCGCGATACCCGCAGCTGGCACCTGGGGAAATGCGGGTCGGAATATCGCAGGTGGCCCGAACTTCTGGCAAGACGACGTGGCCCTCGAGAAGCTGTTTTCGGTTACGGAGCGATACAAGGTGATCTTTCGCGCCGAAGCGTTCAACCTGTTCAACCGTGCCCAATACGGGCAACCGAGCGGCTCCTTCAATACAGCTAGCTTCGGCCACATCACCAGCGTGATCAATACCACAGGGTTGGTTGGGACCGGTACGCCGCGGCAGATGGAGTTTGCCCTCAGGCTTAACTTCTAAACCTCGCTGAGTCCACTCACGGTGTCAGATACGTCGACACAACCGAAACATTCCACAGAAAGGATACCTTCCATGTCGCCGCATCTCATCAAGAAGAACATATGCTTTTTCTCGACAATCATCTTCCTCATCTGC
>JBEEGK010000286.1:0-6300 GCA_041166845.1 Acidobacteriaceae bacterium | reverse complement strand
AGCGCCGAAGATCAGTCTTCTTATCGGACAGACTCCGCAAGCTCAGGCTTTCGTCATGCCGAATTTCGTGAATCAGCAAATCAATTCCGTGAAAGTAACTTTGGAAAATGCAGGATTTCACGTTGGGACAATCACTACTTCTCAGCCAACCGCTCCGTCTTTCCCAACTGCTGAGACTGCTGCGACGCCTGCTCCCGTGCCCTCGGCGGGGATTGTGGTCTCGCATAGTCCCGCTGCGGGCGAAAAAATTACTACGGGCGCGACCGTCAACTTCGTAGTGCGCTAAGTCTCGGCGGGAATTATCTAAACATTTTCGAGGATTGCGGCAAAGAATCCATCACAGGGATGCACGCCCGGAATCGTTCGCAAAAAAGGCCCGCTGAGCAGGGAATCAATTTCCGGCCACGCCAATTCACCCTCGATCCGCATTCGCTCTAACTCCAGCCGGCAATCGAAGATTCGAAAGCTTGCATTTCCCAAAAGCGCCGCTTTCACGACCTCTGAATTTTCCTCCGGCTCGAGCGAACATGTGGAATAAATCAACCTTCCCCCCGGCGAAACATGCTTCATTGCCGATTTCAAAATGGCAATCTGCGTTGTCTGCAGTTCAAGCAAGTCCCCTTTCTTTAACCGCCACTTAATTTCCGGATGCCGCGCCAGCGTTCCGCTACCGGAGCAAGGCACGTCCGCGAGCACCCGGTCGAAGAGTCGTTCGATCGGCAAGTCCAGCACATTCGCAGCGACTACTTGAACATTTTCGGCTGGCACTAAGCGTCGCAATAGCCGCGCGCGATGCGGATGCAGTTCCGCGGCCACCACCATCGCCGCGGGGTTTTGTTCCGCGAGTACGCGGGTCTTTCCGCCGGGAGCGGCGCAGCAATCCAATATATTTGCGCCTTTGCCAACCAGGAGCGCAACCACTTGCGAACCCTCATCCTGAATTGTGATCCGTCCCGCACGGAAAGCCGCCGTCGCAGTGACGTCCCCCGATGCAACATAGCGGGACGAATTGAGCAAACGGCCAGGAGCCAGTCTGACATTCTCACGTTCCAACTCCGGAAGCAGCGCTTTCTCGATCGTCGCATTGCCGAACCGAATGCATGTCTGCGGGACGGTTTGATTGTGCTGGCAGATCTTTTGGGTGGTCGCAAGTCCGAAGGCCTGCACCCAGCGCTCTACAATCCACAGCGGATGGTCGAATATTCGCGATAGTTCCTGCGAGGATAACTCAGCCGCGCCTTTTCCTTCACTCAAACGACGTGAAGCGGAATCCGTCGTCATCTTTCTCAACACCGCATTGGTGAAGGGAACCGCCGAGCGTTTACGCGCGAGTCTGACCAATTCGACGCTTTCATGAACCACCGCGCGTTCTGGAATGCGATCCAAAAACGAGAGCTGATACGCTGCCATGCGCAGCGAAGTCAGAACCTCTGGATCGAGTTTCTGCAAGCTGAGGGAAGAATGTTTCGCAATATTTTCATCCAGTAAAGAACGCCAGCGCAGCACACCCATCACTAGTTCCGTGGCGAGTCCATGGTCCGCCGACGAAATCTTGCCAGCGCTTTCAGAGTGCAGAAGCTCGGACGCATACGCGTCCGCGTTCTGAACTTTCAACAGGATGTCGAACGCTAGCTTGCGGGCTGGAGAGACTTGCATAGATTCAACTGCCAAGCTTGTCGCCGCTCTTAATGCGATATCCATTGACGAAATCCCTGGCGGACATTTTTTTCTTGCCGTCCATCTGAACTTCGGTCAAAGCGAGGGACGTATTTTCTCCGCATCCGACGAGAACAAGATCACCTTCCACGAATAGCTGACCCTCAGGAATCTTACGGCCTACAACTTCCGCAGTTACCACGTTCAGAGTTTTTCCGCGAAACGTCGTAAACGTCCCTGGCCAGGGGCGGAAGCCGCGCATACGATTGACGATCTCGTGTGCGGACCAGGAAAACAGAATACGTCCATCTTCTTTCTTCAGAATGGGTGCGAGGGTTGCCTGAGCGTGGTCTTGGGGACGAGGCTGAATCGTTCCTGTCTCCAATTCTCGCAGTGTCTGCACCATCATTTCCGCGCCGCTCTCGGCCAATCGCGGCGCAACTGTTTCCGAAGTGTCGCTCGCACGCAACGGTAGTTCTTGCTGCAGCAGAATGGCTCCCGTGTCTAGGCCAGCATCAATTCGCATAGTGGTGACGCCCGTAACCTTCTCTCCCCGCGCAATCGCCCACTGAATCGGAGCGGCACCGCGATACTTGGGAAGCAACGACGCGTGCAGGTTTATGTTCCCCAGCGGAGGCAGATCAATCATCCACTGCGGAATGATGCGCCCATATCCCACGACGATGATCGCCTCGGGCTGAAGTGCGACCAGTTGGCCCCTGAAATCTTCGTTGTTCTTTATTGTCGTAGGTTGCGCGACGGGCAAACCCAAGTGAAGTGCCCGTTGCTTAACTGGTGAGGCAGATAGCTCAAGTCCTCGTCCCCGCGGTTTATCAGGTTGGGTTACCACTAGGGGGACTGAGAATCCAGCGTCCAGCAGTGTGCTCAATGTTGGAACGGCGAAAGCAGGCGTACCGCAGAAAACCAGTTTCATCGTCGCCCCCGCGGCGAGCGTTACCACTCGCCCATCTTCGCCAGTTTTCGAATTTTGCGCTTAATCAAGTCGCGCTTGAGCGCGCTGATGTGACTGATGTAAAGCTTGCCATTCAGATGATCAGTTTCATGCAAAAATGCGCGCGCCAGCAACTCTTCCCCGTTTTTCTGGAACCACGTGCCATTCTCATCCTGCGCCCGCACGGTGACCTTTCGCGGACGCGTCACCGATTCCCGAAAATCCGGCACGCTCAAACATCCCTCACTTTGTGTTTGCCTGCCTTCGGTATGAATGATCTCTGGATTCACCAGCACCATCTGAGCCTTAGGGTCTTCCTGGAACGTCACATCAATGACCGCCAGCCGTTTAGCAATTCCAATTTGCGGTGCCGCCAGGCCAACGCCGTGGGCGGCATACATGGATTCAAACATGTCGGCAATAAGCTTCCTAAGGTCGTTGTCGAAAACCGTTACCGGATCGGCCGGTCTTTCAAGCACAGGATTTCCATATTTCACGATGGGATAAATCATTCAGTAGTTTTTCGTTCTGTAATTATTCGCTTCAGTAGTTCTTCAGTTGCTCGCGGTAACCTTCATAGTTGCGCAGAGTTTCTTTCAGAGAATCGCCGCCAAACTTTTCCAGCGCGCATCGAGCCAGCGTCAAGGCAACCATGGCCTCGGCGGCCACCCCCGCAGCCGGGACCACGCAGACGTCCGAGCGTTCATAGGCAGCCTTGACTGGAACGCGCGTGGCGAAATCCACCGATTGCAAGGGCCGCCGCAACGTGGAGATAGGCTTCAAGTACCCTCTGATGCGGATTTCTTCTCCGTTGGATACTCCGCCTTCGATTCCGCCTGCATGATTCCGCGTGCGGCTGAAGCCAGTGAACGGTCCCGTTCTCTCGTATCCGATTTCGTCGTGAACAGCAGATCCAGGCAACGCCGCCGCCGCAACTCCCCATCCAATCTCCACCGCCTTCACCGCCTGCACCGACATCACAGCGGCGGACAGCAGAGCATCGAGCCTTTCGTCCCATTGCGCGTATGAGCCCAGCCCCGGAGGAACTTTGTAAGCGACCACCTCAAAAACTCCTCCCAGAGAATCTCCTGTCTTGTAAATCTTGTCTACTTCCAGCTTCATCTGCTGCTCGGCCTCGGGATCGGCGCAGTTGAGGAGCACCTCTTCGCGTGTTGCGATCTGTTGAATCTGTTCCCAGGGAATGTTTTTCTGCGCTATCGTCGCTTCGCCGACCGCCACTACATGGCTGAGTACTTCAATCCCTAAGGCGCGAAGGAATATTTTCGCCAGGCCGCCAATCGCAACCCGAGCGGCCGTCTCACGTGCGGAAGCACGCTCGAGGACGTAACGGGCCTCAGGAAAGTCGTACTTTAAAGCTCCCGCCAAGTCCGCGTGGCCCGGACGAGGGGAAGCGACCGGCTTGTGCTTGGTCGAGTCACCCGTTTCCACGGGCAGCGATTCCTGCCAATTCTTCCAGTCTTTATTCTCCAGCAGGATGGAAATCGGCGAACCAATAGTGATGCCGTGATGCACGCCCGACAAAATGTGCGCGGTGTCGCGCTCGATTTTCATACGGCCTCCGCGTCCATACCCTTGCTGGCGCCGCCACAATTCCCGGTCGAGAAAAGCCTGATCCACCTTGATTCCGGCGGGCAACCCTGACAGAAATGCCACTAAAGCCTCGCCGTGCGATTCTCCCGCTGTGAAATAACGCAACATTTCCTTTGGATTGTACCCGATGAGTAGGGCAAACCCCGGAAGGTTGAGCACATCCAACTACCACCTGAATGCGAGGAGAGCGAGTGCGCAGCGTGGTCCGTCCGCCAAATCGAAATCCCGACACGGTCAGAGATGCCAAACAGGGTAGCTCCCGGCTTTCCCGCCGATTGTTGGAAGCTCAAGAAGAGGAACGGAAACGCATCAGCCGCGAACTTCACGACGGAACCGGCCAGAGCCTAATGGTGCTCCGCCTGCAACTCGGTATGTTGGCCTCTGGTAAAGATACTGAAGTCACCGCCAAGGTGCAGGAGGCCATGAAGGTCCTCGACCAGCTAATTGAAGATGTTCGACGAATTATCGGACGCCTTTCTCCCCGCGTTCTTGAGGAACTCGGATTGGTCGCGGCCATCCGCTCAGAAGTTCGCGAGTGGAGCAAGCGGACCGGCATGGAGCCCGAACTTGAATTGCCGCAGGACTTGGGTCCTATACCACACGAGATCGAAGTCGCAATCTATCGTCTGCTGCAGGAAGCGCTCCATAACATTGCCAAGCATTCTGGCGCGCAGAAATTCAAAGTAAAACTGGAGCACAAGAAAGAGTGGCTATGTTTGCATGTCGAGGATGATGGAGCAGGGTTTTCAGTCTCTTCGGATCCTCATATCCAAAGCCATGGGCTTAGCGGCATGCGCGAGCGCAGCGCCGCCCTGGGAGGGAAGGTTCGCGTGCGTTCCAGTAAAGGAGCGGGTACGACGATAAGCGTGTCTCTCCCTTTACGGAAAACTGTTTCGGCGCGCAAATCAACTCGCGAGGCCGACACTGCCTGCGCCGAGATCACCCACTCGATCCCATTCGCAAAACAATCAGCCTCAGCCAAAGCAGGATGAATCCATGAATTCGGAGTCTGCATGATCACAGTTCTCATCGTTGATGATCACACCTTGTTTCGCGAAGGCTTGCGCCGCGTGCTTGAGAGCGAGTCCGATATCAAGGTGGTCGGCGAGGCAGCGGATGCCTCTGAGGCCGTCGAGAAAGTCCGTTCGCTTCATCCCACCGTCGTACTGATGGATATTGGCATGCCAGGCATGTCGAGCTTCGATGCCGCTCGCATCATCAAGCGGGATCACCCCGAAGCTCATCTCATGTTCCTGACCATGCATGAGGATGAAGAATATTTGCTGCAATGCATTGATGTGGGCGCGGCAGGATATCTCTTGAAAGACTCTCCGGCTCCCCGTTTGCTCGGTGCTGTCCGCGACATTCACGGAGGAAAGAAATACCTCAGCCCTCAGGTGTTAGGGAAACTGGTGGATGACTTTCGCTCCCGTTCCGCCGAGGCCGGACATAAGACAGCATTGACTCCGCGCGAGCGCGAGGTCATTAAAATGCTTGCCGAAGGAAACTCGGTGAAGAGCGTCGCGGCCCTTTTGGGACTCAGCGTCAAGACTGTCGAGGCCCACAAATTCAATCTGATGCGAAAGTTGGATATTCACAACAAAGCCCAACTCGTTACTTACGCCATCCAGAAAAAAATCGTCAAGATTCCCGCTGAAGCTTAACCAAGTTGGGTTCTTTCCACAGCACGTTCTCACTTTCAGCAAATTATTGTGTTGACAGTGGAGGTAATAGTACGCAATATCTTGTGGTACACATGTTGCGTGCACAAAAGAGCGCGCAAGTAACTACGGACGAGGCCCCGTGAATGGCCTTGCAAGGGAAAATCGTTCAGGAGGAAAACTCAATGGCAACCAAGAAAAAAGCAGCCAAAAAAAAGAAACACTAACGGGCCCGTACTTGATTTTGTATCTACGCTGACTTGGAAAGCCTTTCGAGAGAAGCACCTCTTGGAGGCTTTTTTTGCTGCCGCATTCGTCCACTGGAGCGTGTTTGCAGCGATCTTGCTAAAATCGTGGTTGTCGCAAAAGCCTTGCTCGCACTGAAAACGCGAGTAGAATGGCGGGAAGCAAAATCCCTCG
>JBEEGK010000285.1:0-2737 GCA_041166845.1 Acidobacteriaceae bacterium | reverse complement strand
TGGGCCGGCTTGATCGGCGGAGCGTTCCTGACCACGGCCAGCCACGGCACTGATCAACTCATCGTGCAGCGACTGCTGGCGGCTCGTAGCCAACGACAATCTGTGACTGCACTTCTATCCAGCGGGATCGCAATTGTTTTTCAATTTGCATTGTTTCTGACGGTAGGAGTGATGCTCTTCGCTTTTTATCACGTGCCTTCGACTCAGTTCAGCAGGGCCGACAGAATTTATCCAAATTTTATCGTTCATCAAATGCCGCATGGGATCTCAGGATTGCTGATCGCCGCGATTCTGGCTGCGGCAATGTCGAATCTCAGCGCGGCGCTCAATTCCCTCTCGTCGAGTTCGATGATGGATTTCTATTTGCCGCGCCATCCTGATCTGGACGAAAAAAGACGCGTGCGACTCTCGAGGGTATCTACACTGATTTGGGCGCTCGTACTTTTTGCTTTGGCGGCATTATCTCTACACAAGGTCGGGCGAGTGATCGAAGTAGGTTTGCAAATTGCTTCGGTTGCTTACGGCGCCCTGCTCGGGGTTTTTCTATTGGGGGTACTGACGCGGCGGGCCAACCAGAACGGAGTGATGATAGGGATGTTGTGCGGCTTTGCCGCCGAGCTCTACATCTGGCTGGGGACGCGGATTCCGTGGACGTGGTACGTTGCAATCGGAACAATAATTACATTTTCTGTTGGATACATCGCCAGCATGTTGTTTTCGGACTCGTATAAAAAAGCTAAATGACCACTCTTCAAACTACAACGACGGACCACCCGCAACTGGCTCGGGATCTCGACGTTCGCCACGCCACCGCGATCGTGGTTGGCACGATCATTGGAAGCGGGATATTTCTCGTCCCAGCAGAAATGATGCAGGCGGTTGGCTCCGCAAGACTGGTTTATCTGGCGTGGATCGTCGGCGGCATGCTGTCTTTTTTTGGGGCGCTTACTTACTCGGAACTGGGCGCGATGAAGCCCCAGGCGGGAGGAGAATATGTTTACATCCGCGATGCCTACGGTCCGCTCGCAGGGTTTCTCTACGGTTGGACCTGGTTCGTGATTGCAAAACCTGCTTCGATCGCGACCATCACCACCGGATTAGTGCGCATTCTGGAGACGTTTTCAGTTTTCGCGTTTTTGAAAAATCAACTCATCAGCGTGCCCTTCTCTATCACTTACGGACAAATCGCCGCCATCGGAGCCACGCTGGTGATTTCCGTTCTTAATTATGTTGGAGTCCGAAGAGCGGGGGAGTTCCAGCTAATTTTTACCCTGTTGAAAGTCGCGATCATCCTTGCGATTGTCTTCATCGGTTTTAGTTACGGCGGCGGCAGTTGGAGCCACTTCAGCCAGTCTTATACCGCGGCGAAGGGTGGAGTTGCGGGTTTCATGGCTGCCCTGGTTGCGGCCCTCTGGGCCTATGACGGCTGGAACGACGTCAACATGGTGGCGGGCGAAATTCGCAAGCCCGAGCGCAGCATTCCGGTCGCTCTTATTCTCGGAGTCGCTACGGTCGGCGCGCTCTACATGCTGGTGAACGCCGCCGTCCAATTTGTGTTGCCGGCAGACGTGATCGCTGCTGCTCAGCGTCCCGCATCGGATGCAATCGCGCTGGTGCTCGGGACAGCGGGCGCCAGCATCGTGTCCGCGGGCATGGCATTGTCGATGCTGGTTACGTTGAATGGCACGATCCTGAGCGGGGCGCGAGTTCCTTTCGCAATGTCGCGAGACCGATATTTTTTCGCGAAGCTCGCTTCCGTGCATCCGCGGTTTCATACTCCATCAGCAGCGATCGTCGTACAGGCAAGTTTGGCCATTTTGTTACTGCTGGTTGGAGGAAGTTTTCGGCAGTTTTTTTCTCTGGCGATCTTCGCTGAATGGCTGTTCTACATGATCGCAGGCAGTACCATATTCGTTTTTCGCCGACGAGAGCCGCAGGCGGTGCGTCCATACCGGGTTTTTTTATATCCATTCGTCCCCGCGCTTTTTGTGATCGCGTCAAGCGTTTTGCTCTATTACACATTTACTGACAATCTTCGGAATTCCGTCGCTGGAAGCCTGGTAATTCTTGCGGGCATTCCGGTGTTTTACTTTTTTGCCCACCATCGCAAAGCCTCCCTTTAACTTCGACTTGTTCATCCAAGTCTCTAGCCAGCCCGCGCTGGAACCACCGAGATTACCTAAGTACAACGGCATCGGACACGTTTACCCACTGTCCTATCTCCCGTAATTTAAAGCTCTGCCCGTGAATCTCCCCAAGACTCGGGTTCCGTATGGAGCTGATGGATTGTTATGTCTGACGACTTTGAGTTTGGACTAATCCCGGAACGCAGGATGGATTGGCGAACCCTGGCGGTGAGCTATGGCTTACAGGTTGTCTTCATTTTCTTTCTGATTTTCGTCGGACTTTTGTGGCCCGAGAAGATGCCACTGCACCGCAAATATACCGTGACCGAGCTCGTTCCACGGCCGGTTCTGCCGTTGAAACATCACGTAACCAGAGAACCGCAAAAGAAAGTGATGCTCGCGAAACTGTTGCCGCCCGTTCGATTTGAGGCTCCACGATTGGTTGTTCCCAAGGACCTGATTCGCAAGAAGAAAAAGAAAGAGCTGGAGAAAGAGATTGAGGCTCCGAAGTTCGAAGCGAAAAATGAAATGCCGCAGTTTCCGAAAGTCAGCGGGGCCCTCCCGGCAAAATTGATTTATACCGGCTCGTTTGGAAGCTCAGCGCTACCCAC
>JBEEGK010000284.1:0-7353 GCA_041166845.1 Acidobacteriaceae bacterium | reverse complement strand
GGCCGGATCCGCTCTCGTACTCTTTGGCAGAGAGGCATTGGGTATTCCGGGAGTTCAGCCGGCCAACTCGATTGGATTCCCGCGCCAGTTCGTTGCCTTTGTTTCTTACGATGCCGGGAGAAGTTTCAGCTATGGGACTGTTCTAGACACTTACACCGGTCAACAGATCGATGGTGGCTACTCATGGCCGATGTTGTTGCCTGACGGGCGTCTGTTCGTCGTCTACGATGCCGACTCGAATAACCTGCGGCAACCGGACATAAAGTCGCCGATGGTGCAAATGACCGCGCCGCCCCAGAAATCTCCAAGCCAGGCCATACACCTACTCACCCAAATTGCGCCCGGAACCGCGACCCGTCAGCTGTCGATGGGGCAGACGAAATATTCTCTCGATTTTCGTTTTAGTACCACCGCCACTCCAGCCGGCAGTCAATTCTCCCTAGCTGTGCAGGATAACAACCCGGTGCAACCTCAGGATATTGTCAGGTGGGAATTACCCTCTACTCAGGCCGCCGACCCGACGTCCGGCTCCGGATTTTTGCCAACGGACACAAATACTAGATAGTTTTGGAGGAGTAATCAGCGCAATCGCGACACAACCGTTGGCACAGCCCACGGCTGGTCACGCAAGTGTCTTGCAGATCGGAAATAATTCTGCGCTACGCGGCACGGATACCTTGCTGAGCTTTATATTTGTGCGGCCAGCGGCCGATGTTGAACCTGAGATCACCGTTCGCCGCGAGAAGTAAGATACTACTCAGCCGCCTGCGATTGCTCCGATGATTATGAAGGGCTCGGCCCCTGTGAGCACTGCCTGCGGGAGTGGCGCATCTGGTGGTTCGTGGGAGAGGTCTTCCTCGCAGGCGAAGAATCGTAGGAACGCACGTCGTTGCAGTGTCGTGTGGTCGCGGATCGTGCCACGCAGCATTGGGTAGCGGAGTTCAAGCGCGTCAAGGACAGAACGCTGCGTAACTGGACTTTGAACGTCCAGCGATATCTCGGCGTCCGTATGGGCCAGAGTTTTGAGGTGAGTTGGAAGGATGACTCGGATCATCATTTCTTAGATTGCCCCTAAGGGGCTGAAGCCGTGCCATTCCCAAAGCGCGGCTAAAGCCCTCTCTTCTCGAGGTGAGTAAAACCGTGACATCCGTCAAATGTCAGGCCAGTGTCTGCACTTCCACTGATAACACTGCCGGAAGATCGCGGACGATTGGCGACCAGCTGTCTCCGGCATCGGGAGAGACGTACACCTGTCCCCCGGTGGTGCCGAAATATACGCCGCATTTGTCGAGTGCATCCACAGCCATGGCATCGCGCAGCACGTTCACGTAACAATCTTTCTGCGGCAGGCCTTTGGTTAGCGGTTCCCACTCGTTGCCGCCGGTGCGGCTTCGGAAAACTCGCAGCTTACCCTCGTGAACATAGTGCTCTCCGTCACTCTTTATGGGTACAACGTAGATTGTCTCAGGCTCGTGGGCATGCACGTCAATCACGAATCCAAAGTCCGTCGGTAAATTCCCACTAATCTTCTGCCACGAATCGCCCGCATCATCGCTACGCATGACGTCCCAATGTTTTTGCATAAACAGAACACCGGGGCGCGATGGATTCATGGCGATGTGATGGACACAGTGTCCGACTTCGGCGGTTGGGTCGGGGATGTATTTGGAATGTAGCCCGCGATTAATTGGCTTCCAAGTCGCGCCCGCATCGTCGCTGCGGAACGCGCCCGCCGCTGAAATCGCAATGTAAATTCGCTTCGAATCGCTGGGATCGAGAATGATGCTGTGCAGGCACATTCCACCTGCGCCCGGCTGCCACTGGGGTCCGGTACCATGTCCGCGCAACCCGGCGAGTTCCTTCCAATTCTCTCCACCGTCGGTCGAAAGAAACAAGGCCGCATCTTCGACCCCCGCGTAGACACTGTTGGGATCAGTGAGCGACGGTTCCATGTGCCACACACGTTTAAACTCCCATGGATGCGGCTTGCCATCGTAAAACTGATGCGTTGTCATGGGCGCGCCGGTCTCTGGGGACGTATCGTAAACGAACTTATTGCTCACTGCCGTAGGAGGCCCTGACGGGGCAGGCTCTCCGGGAGGCGTTCCCGGCTGGTGCCATGTCTTGCCACCGTCGTCGGAGCGTTGGATCAATTGCCCGAACCATCCGCTCGTCTGGGACACATAAATTCGATTAGCATCAGCCGGCGATCCCTTGAGATGATAAATTTCCCATCCGGCAAAGTGAGGGCCGCTGACGTCCCATTTGTCGCGTTTGCCGTCCGATGTGAGGATGAATGCCCCTTTGCGCGTACCTACGAGAACCCGAACTTTGGACATGCTTTGCTCCTTTTTAGATATCTCATAACTATAGTCGGATGAGATCCAAATTCATTTCTGGTGATCTTCCAAAAATCCCATCATTCAGCCTTCGGGACCAGTAAACAGCGAGAACAAACAATTACTTTTATCAACCCTCGTACGCTTGTTTCAATTTTGCGACATCAAGCTTTTTCATTTGCAGCATTGCCTGCGTTACTCTTTTTGATTTCTCAGCGTCGTTGCCGCTTAGCATTTGCCCTAAGGCGGAAGGCACGATCTGCCAAGAAACCCCATACTTGTCTGTTAGCCAACCGCAGGGGCCTTCTTTGCCATCCGCGGAGAGCTTTTCCCAGAAATCGTCCACTTCTTCCTGCGTCTCGCAGTTCACGAAGAAAGATATGGCCGGTGTGAAAGAAAACTGTGGACCACCGTTCAACGCCATGAATTCTTGCCCATCGAGCTGAAAAGTAGCGGTCATGACTGTTCCTTTTGGACCACGCGAGCCTTCTCCATAGCGAGTGACCCTGCCAATCTTTGAGTTCTTAAAAATGGAGGTATAGAAGTTCATCACTTCTTCGGCTTTCCCGTCAAACCATAAGAACGGAGTGATTTTTTGCATAGTTTAGTCCTCGCAGGGACAGAGTTTGACCATAACCCCGTCGTTTGTGAATTGTGAGTTTTGTTTAAGTCTTTTTCTCGCAGTTGATCATCCACGGAATGCCGAACCGGTCGGTGAGCATACCAAATCGCTCGGCCCAGAATGTGGGAGCGAGAGGCATGTGAATCGTCGCCTTTTCCGACAGGTCGTGAAATATTCTCTCCGCCTCTTTCGGATCGTTTAGGCTCAGTGAAACGGAGAAGCCTTGCGGTTTTTCGTAGTGGCCGGGAGGCGCGTCAGACCCCATCAGGATTCCGCCCTTTACGTTGAGACGAGCATGAAGAATTTTCTTGAGCCAGTTTGCGGGTGTGTGCTCGGCGGCGGGAGTACCCTCGTGCGGCATCATGGTTTCAATTTTGCCGCCAAGACAGCGCTCGTAAAACCTGAACGCTTCCTCGCATCGGCCATCAAATAAAACGTACGGATTAATTTCCATCGGCACTCCTGGATGTCAACGAATGAGTTCGACAGCGGCAGTATGTAACATATTACTTGTTAATTGCAAGTTAAAATATGCTACTGTCATGCAGATCCATGGCTCGCGGGAAAATCACGAAAGCACGCAAACCCAAGCGCCGATCAGAGTGTCCCCTGAATGCATCGGTGGAGATGCTGGGAGACCGCTGGTCGCTCCTGATCATTCGCGACATGATGCTGCGAGGCTTCCGGACCTACAAAGAATTCATGGAGTGCTACGAGGGTATCGCAACCAACATCCTGGCAGACCGGCTGCGGAAACTCATAGCGAATGGGATCATTGTTGCCGAATCCGATCCATCAGATGGGCGCAAGCTGAATTACCTGCTCACCCAAAAGGGAATTGATCTTGCGCCCGTGCTCACCGAGATGGTGCTATGGGCGGCCGCGCACGAACATACCGGGAATCAACCGTTGGTCCGGCAGATGCGGGAAGACAAAGAGAAAGTTATCTCGGGAGTGAAACAGAGGTGGAAAGAACGAAGATCGCACTCAATTTGAGCGCGGACGGGATATTTGTCAAGACCACGAAGCTGCGCGACAGAAGGTATCCGCGCCAGTGACTGCTTCAACGATTGCAAAGCTCTCGCGAACTTTTCGGGGTTTGCTGACGAGCAGGTGCACGTGCTCCGGGATAACCACATAGCCATAGACGAACACTTTGAATAGACGAGTACGACATTCGAGATGTCCATGAAAGAAGTTTGGGAGAAATTACCGCTACATTTGTGCAAACTCTTGCGCAAGCTAAGGGATGTTTTTCCACAGGGAACGTCAAGAAAACCGCGAAACACGTGGATGTAAGACTTTCTTTAATGGAAACCTAAGTGCTCAACCCTGAGCAGTGACCCTAAGTCTGTTCGTCTTCAGTTTTGCCCAAATTCAGGTCCACTTTCTCGCGGGAGCGGTGTCCGTCCCTTTCGTGCTGGGGATACTTCTGTTCATAAGAGTTTTGAATGAACAGAGCCTCGCTGAGAAAAAGGTCGAGCGTCCACGTGTGATCAGGGCCCCGTTGTGTGATTCTGAGTAGGGATCCAGGCGCGTACCGAACTCGCATATCTTAAGAGTTACTTCCTAAGTCTTCTCCTGTGAGTTGTCTACAGCGTGAGCAGTGTTTGTGCGAGTCCGCATCCCCTCGGGCCAGCTGACATGCAAAAGCTAACCAGTTTCAAGAAGCAAAAATATAAAGTAAGAGCCTTTGTTATCTAAGTAACGTTGTATGGATGACAGCGCGGCTCGATACTTCAGAGATGGAATTATTTGGATTTTTAAGGCTGGTAATTCTCGGTGTGGGCGGAGTGCTGGGAGCAACTGTCATTTTGACGATGGCGCTGCCGGGGCAAATTCCGCAGCGGGTACGCAGCAGCGGCGATCTCAAACGCCGCTAGCAAGATTTAACGCTTACTTCCGTTTTGCTGCTAGGGTCCCTTCGACGGAGAGACTCATTCGCGAGCGAATGAATTTCCTTGCTCAGGATGACATACTTGAACCCATTGTCGTGGTGAACGCTTAAAGTCGCGTCTTGCGCCATGCGTGCCCCCAGCAATTTTTCGGGGTGCAATACGAGCCAAGCTCGTCCGGATATAATTTCTCCCGATGGCCGCGACTAAAGACTCCCAGAAGAAAATCGAAGCGATACGCGAGCGCGTGCGCCATCACGAATACCGCTATTACGTTCTGGACGATCCGGAAATTTCTGACGCCGAATTTGACCGGCTGATGGATGAACTGGGGTCGTTGGAAGCAGAAAATCCGGCGCTCATTACTCCGGACTCTCCCACGCAAAGAGTTGGAGGCAAGCCGCGCGAAGGATTGCTCAAGGCGCAGCATTCTTCGCCTATGCTTTCTTTGGACAACACCTACAACGAAGAAGATTTGCGCAACTGGGAGCGGCGCGTCCACGAACTGGCTGGCAGCAAGAATATCCAATATGTCTGTGAGCTTAAATTGGACGGAATGTCGCTTGCGTTGCACTACGAGAATGGTTCGCTGGTACGCGGCATCACTCGTGGGGACGGGTCCGTCGGCGAAGACGTCACTGCGAATGTTCGTACCGTGCGCTCGATTCCGCTTTCAATCTCTAAAGAAAAGTTGAAGAAGGCCGGGCTGCCTCTGGATTTTGAAATTCGCGGCGAGATGCTGATTCCGACGGCTTCGTTCAAGAAAATGAATGAAGAGCGCGGGCAGAAGGGGCTTTCTTTGTTTGCTAATCCGCGCAATGCCACGGCGGGAACCGTCCGGCAGCTTGAGCCGAGTATTACTGCACAGCGCCGCCTGGATTATTTTGGGTATTCACTGCTGCGCGATGGCCGAACACTATTCGATCGCCACTGGGAAAGCCTCAATGCCATGGAAACTGCTGGCTTCAAAGTGAATATCCGGCGCACGCTGGCGAATAATTTTGACGAGGTCTGGAAGTTCATTGAGGAATGGCAGGAGAAGCGTGAGAGTCTCCCATACGAGATTGATGGCATCGTAATCAAAGTTGACCGTATCGCGATCCAGCAGGAGCTCGGATTTACTGGCAAAGCTCCCCGCTGGGCGATTGCCTATAAATATGCCGCGCGCTCGGGCATTACGAAAGTCGAAGACATTCTCGTTCAGGTGGGGCGCACGGGAAAACTAACTCCGGTGGCGGCGCTGAAGCCGGTTCCCATCGGAGGAACCACCGTAAGTCGCGCGACTCTCCACAACATGGACGAGATCGATCGACTCGGCCTCCACATTGGGGACTGGGTCGAAGTTGAGCGTGGCGGAGATGTGATCCCCAAGGTGACTCGAGTTGTGGATGACAAAGATCATCCGCGCGGGCGAAAAGTTTTCCATATGCCGGAGAAGTGTCCGGTGTGCGGCACGCATGTGGTGCGCACTGAAGGAGAGGTTGACCATCGTTGTGTGAATGCGAATTGTCCCGCCAAATTGCGGGAGACGATTTTGCATTTCGCATCTCGTGGCGTGATGAATATTGACGGCATGGGTGAGGCGCTGGTCAATCAACTGACGGACCGCGGGCTGGTGAAGAACGTTGCCGATATTTACAAGATCAAAAAAGCAGCCCTGCTGAGTCTTGAGCGGATGGGCGAGAAGTCGGCTCAGAATGTCCTTGATCAAATCGAAAATTCGAAGAAGCTGCCATTGCAGCGGGTAGTCTTTGGTCTTGGAATTCGTTTCGTGGGCGAACGGACTGCGCAGTTTCTGGCGGAGCACTTCGGATCCCTCGAAGCGCTGACGTCCGCAGGTGTGGAAGAACTCCAACAAGTGAATGAAGTCGGACCGCGGATTGCTCAGAGCATCGTTGTGTTCTTTCAGGAGCCGCGCAATCGAGCGCTGGTCAAGCAGCTCGCGGGTCTCGGGTTGAATCTCGCCGGCGAAAAGAAAGAGCGTGGGACGAAGCTGGCAGGGAAGACATTTGTCCTGACCGGAAGTTTGGCAAATTACAGCCGCGATCAGGCTAAAAAAATGATCGAAGATGCCGGCGGGCGGGTGTCAGGTTCGGTGAGCAAGAAGACAGACTATGTTGTGGCTGGGGCTGATGCGGGCTCGAAATTAGATAAAGCTAAAGAGCTGGGAGTGAAGGTAATTGGGGAAGATGAGATGTTGGAGGTCGTCGGGGCCTAGTGCGGAAGGTAGTGCGAGCTTTCGCGGGCGGGGGCGCCCGCGCCACACTGTCAAACCAGCTTACTTTTAATCTTCTGGTAAGTGGTTTCCAGGGTCTCCGGAAGCACTCTGCTTTCGCCAACTACCGACATGAAATTTGCGTCGGCGATCCAGCGTGGCAGCACGTGCATGTGGATGTGTCCTGCAACGCCTGCGCCTGCTGCCTTTCCAATGTTCATTCCTAGATTAATCCCGTCGGGTTTGTAAACCTCTCGCAACACTTCTTCCAGTGTTTTCGAT
>JBEEGK010000283.1:0-3122 GCA_041166845.1 Acidobacteriaceae bacterium | reverse complement strand
CACCGTATTTATTGCGCGCACCAGGAAAGACGGAAGTTCCGGTGTGGAACATCACAGGAATAGCGTTTGCCTCGGCTGCTCGGTAGATCAATTCAAGTTCCTTAACTCCGTTCACATAGTCATTTGGAAAAAACAACTGGTGAGGTGGGTGAATCTTAATCATGCGAATGCCAAGTCGCAGAAGCTGTTCGATGTCCGCCATGATGTTCGCTGAATGGCGAGGATGCAGGCTGCCGCAAGGTATCAGCCGCTTGCTATCTTCCTTGGTGTACTTGGAAATAAATTCGTTCACCCCAGATGTGAATCCAATGACCTCGGGAGCGACGTAATTGATCAGGACCGCCCGGTCTACGCCGGTCGCGTCGAGATATTTCAGAAATGCTTTGGGCGATCGGCAGTACTCAGCAATCTCTTCAAAGTTCGCGCGCTTCTTTCGCATCAACTCCAGCGCATGCGGCTTGAACATTTCCAGCGGCTGAATATGGATGTGGCAATCGGTGATCATCAGTTGCCAGAGGCTGCCGCCGCGAGAATGGCGCGCTTTGTGAAGACGCGAATCATTTCTCGGCGATATTCGGGTGTGAGTGCGGAGGTGGTCAGAGGTTTCGCAGTGCGTGCGGCCAGATCTCCAACTATTTCGGCGAGCGCTTCGCTAATTACTTGCCCCGCGAGCATTTCGTTAGCGTGCTTTACCAGCACGGGAGCAGGATTCACAGCGGTCAGCGCAACTTGCGCCTCGGAAAAGTGCCCATTGAAAGGTTTGAGCGCAACCGCGACACCAGCCAGAGGGTAATCGATTGAACCTCGCACTCGAAGTTTGCGGTAGACACCACGCCATCCGGCAGATGATGCGGGAAGAATCACCCGGGTCACGATTTCGCCAGCTTTCAGCACACGGTAAGCGTCGCCCTCTCCGGTGTAGAAATCAAGCAATGGTATGCGCCTTACCCCAGTGGCACTTGCGATTTCGATTTCGGCATTGAGGCACAGCAGCGCGGGAGGAGTGTCCGCCGAAAATGCAGCCCAGCATTTTGTTCCACCGGGTGCTACGTGACAAAGGTTGCCGTCTTTCTTAATGCAAAACCCGCAGCCCTTGCGCCACGTGAGCGACTGGTTATACCAGAGGCAGCGGGTATCCAAACAGATGTTGCCGCCGAGCGTCCCCATGTTTCGTAGCAGCGGCGAAGCGACCGTCGCCGCCGCCTCACTCACTACCGGATAGCGTTTCCGCACTACTTCGGAATGCTCGATCTCGGTTAGCGAGGTCAGCGCGCCGATTTCCAGCGAGTTATCGGGCAACATTCTGATGCCACGCAGCTCTTTTAAGCACCCCAGATCGAGCATGTATTCTGGCTCAAACAAACGCTGCCGCATGGAAGGAATTAAGTCCGTGCCTCCGGCCAGAACGCGAATTTCATCACCGTGCGCCGCCAGCATTCCAACGGCATCATCGAGCGCGTGCGGTCGCAAGAGGGTGAATTGCGGAAGACTCAATCCGCACCACCAGAGGGAACCGCAGACTCGCGGCGAGCGGGATCCAGAGGATGTCGCTCTGGACCTTTGCCTTTGAACCACAACGAGCCGCCATGCTCGCGTAAGCGCACCGGCGCGGTCGAATCAACGCCCTCGGTCAGGTTAATTTTCTTTTCAGAGCGCTTCGTCCGCAGAGCCGCCAGCACACGTTCTGGCGTGAACGGAGACTCGTGCAACCGGATACCGACAGCATCTTCAATCGCGTTGGCGATCGCCGGAATAGTTGCCGCCAGAGAGCCTTCGCTGCACTCCTTGGCGCCGAATGGACCCTCGGGATCAATGCTTTCCACGATAATGGGTTCGATGTCTGGCGATTCCACCGCTGATGGACTGCGATACTCGAGCAGTCCTGGATTCATCAGCATGCCATCTTTCCAGACCATCTCTTCTGTGAGCGCCTGCCCCATGCCCATCCAGACTGATCCGATAATTTGTCCTTCGACGGATACGGGGTTCAGCGCGCGTCCGCAATCGTGTGCTGCCCAGACTTTATGGACAGTGACTTCGCCGGTCTCTTCGTCAACACTTACTTCCGCAACTTGTGCGGAGTAGGAATATGCAGGAGACGGCCCGACGCCGCCACCCTTGTGCTTGCCGCCACGAGCCTCTGCGGGAGGCGCGTAGGATCCAGTGCCGCTCAAGGCGCCATGGAAATCAATCGCCGCCACCACAGCTTCCTCGAAGCTCATGCTGCTTCTTGGGCCTTCATCTTTTCGCTTCTGCTGAAACGAGCCGCGAAGAATTTGGCCTTCAACTTTTCCACTGACGGACGATTCTGATTGCTGGCTATCAGAAGATTTCGAAGTGGAAGGTGTGGCGCGGGCGCCCTCGCCCGCGAGCTCTTTCCTGTAAACTAAGTCGTCCCTAAAAATCAATTCTTCAGCAGCGCAACCCATTCGCCGCGCAGCAGCCAATGCAATTTGCTTTCTTACCGACTCCGCGGCCCGCAAGGTCGCATTCCCCGCCATAAATGTCACGCGGCTGGAATAGGAACCAATGTCAATCGGTGTGAGATCAGTATCCGCAGCAACGATCCTGATGCGCCCCATCGAGCATCCAAGAGTTTCGGCGGCAATCTGAGCGGTCATAGTGTCGGAGCCCTGGCCAATTTCCGATGCCCCGGTATAAACAACCACGCCGCCATCGCGATCAATTTTTATATTTACGGTGGAATGCGGCATGTCAGACCGAATAATTGAATTCGCCGCGCCACTTACGTAATGGCTGCACGCGATCCCCAAGCCGCGTCCTCGCGGGAGCTTCCCTTTTCGATCGTTCCACCCCGAGCGCGTCACGACCTGATCAATGCATTCAGGCAGGCCGTAGCTCTGCACACGTAATCCATTCACAGTGATGCATGGAGGTTGCAGCAAATTTCTGCGACGAATCTCGGCAGGATCAAGCTTTATCTTCGTGGCCAGTTCGTCGAGCTGCGATTCGAAAGCAAAGCGCACGTTCACCGTGCCGTGTCCACGCATAGCTCCGCACACTGGCTTGTTGGTTAGGACGCGATATCCGTCGTACTGAATGTTAGGGATGTCGTAGAGCGCGCCGAGCAGAGCTCCAGAATAAAGAATGGTGACGACGCC
>JBEEGK010000282.1:0-13850 GCA_041166845.1 Acidobacteriaceae bacterium | reverse complement strand
ACGATACTTCGATATCAGACGCGCAGTGTTTCCAGTATCCGTGAAAACCGCGATGGCGCACATCTGAAGATCTTCTGCGGCGTGCGCGATCGCCTCGCAGATTGCCTCCGCAATAGACAGTCCACTGCGTTCACGCCTGCGCCTCGGCTGAATGGAATCTCCCATGCTGTTTTCTGCCTCGACGATGATCTTGGCCATAATGGTCACCGCTTCGCGCGGATAAAGGCCGCTGGCGGTTTCTCCGGAAAGCATCACTGCATCGGTGCCGTCGAATACAGCGTTGGCCACGTCATTAGCTTCCGCGCGCGTGGGCCGCGGATTTTCGATCATGGATTCCAGCATCTGCGTCGCAATGATCACGGGCTTGCGCCACTCCGCCGCGCGACGAATCACATGCTTTTGGATGACGGGCACTTTTTCGGGAGGCATTTCGACGCCCAGGTCTCCGCGGGCCACCATGACTCCGTCGGCAGCTTCGAGAATTTCTTCCAGTTGTTCCAACGCTTGCGGCTTTTCCAGCTTGGCGATGACGGGGACTTTGCTGTCATGATCGGAAATAATCTGCTTTACTTCGCGGACGTCGGCGGCGGAGCGCACGAACGAGATTGCCACTACGTCCACGCCCTTTTGGAGGCCAAACTCTAAATCTTTACGATCTTTGTCGGTCAAAGCAGGAATGGATAACGCTGCTCCCGGCAGATTGATTCCTTGATGCTCCGCCAGAAGACCGCCGTTGATGACCTCGCATTCCACATCGTCGCCTTTTATCGCGACGATGCGAAGTTCAATCAATCCGTCGGACAGCAGCACGCGGGCGCCGGACTTCATTTCCCTTGCCAGCCCTTTGAACGTTGTAGAAATCAAGGTGGACGAGCCAACGACGTCCCGCGGCGTGATGGTCACTCTCGATCCTGTGATCAACGTTACCGGCGTGTGATTCTCAAGCCGCCCAGTGCGAATCTTCGGGCCCTGCAGGTCCTGCAAAATGCATATCGTGCGATTAGCTTTCTCCGCGGCCGCGCGCAATTTCGCAATATTTTCGGCATGATCTTCATGGGAGCCGTGAGAAAAGTTCAGGCGCGCAACATCCATCCCGATGCGCATCAGGTCGCGAATCATTTCATCGGAGCTACAGGATGGGCCAATAGTGCATATAATCTTTGCGCGTCGCGACGGGACAATGGGATCAGCAGAAGGCTCAGCAGTACTCACTTCTGTATCGCTTGTGCTGCCTGGATTGCTCGGTTTCAAGTAAATTCCTTAGTCAGTCTTGGAAGTGGAAGTCTGGATTGTTTTTCCGGAAAATTTGTGCAGTGAACTCGCTTTATTGTGTCGCCTCGCGCCGCTTGACCATTTCGCGCAGCTCTCGTCCCAGTACCGCCCGTGGAAAGAGCATGGCGTTGAACTCCGCTCCTACAAGGATGACGAGCGAGATCATGTACATCCACACCAGCAGCGCGATGCCCGCTCCCAGAGAGCCGTAGATCAGGCTGTAATTCGCATAGTTCTGTAGGTACCAACCAAACAGTAAGGTTGTTGCAAACCACATGGCGGTGGCGAGCGTTGCGCCCGGCAGCACGCTGTGCCAGGGCTGCGTGCGTGGTACGGCATTGTGGTATATGAGTGCGATGACTGCAATGCTGGTCAGGGTGGCGATCATCCAGCGTAATGCCGTCCACATCAGAAGGATATAAAAACCGAATTCATGATTAAGGCGAAATAAGATCATGGCCTCGATTCGGGTACCGAAGGCCACCAACACCGTAGCGAACGTGAGTGGTATTCCTGCCAGAATTACCAGAGAGAATGCCACCAGGCGCTCTTTCACCAGCCCCCAGATTTTGGGAAGCTGGTAGGCGTTACGAAAGCCCTCCATCCAGGAAATCATTACGCCGGAAGCTGTCCATACAGTAAGCAGAGAGGTCGAAACCAGCAATCCGACAGGCCGCGGCGAGTTCCCCTTAAGAAAATCCAGCGCAGAGGCGCTGCCCGCGGGCAGAATGCTATCCAACGCGTAGGAAATCTCGCGCAGATAGATGCCGGTCCGGCGCGATGCCGCCAGTACCGAACCCAACACCAACAGGGCAGGAAAGAATGTGAGAATTGACGAGTATGCAGAAGCTTTAGCGATGGCGAAGGCGTCGTGCTCAAACGAACGCCAAAGCGCCATGCGGAGAAGATATATAAAGCGAAGAATCAATCGCCCAAGAGTATTGCGCTGCGGGACGGCACGCAACTGGGAAATAGCACCGAGTTCCTGATCAAGCAATCGTTGAGGGTTGGCATGCATGGGAACTGGAAAGCTCGCCCGTAATATAGCAAAAGGGCGGTTTCCCGCCCTCTCGCATTCATCAGGGTTACTCGGCCGTTAGTTCCTCGGTCTCGCCTTCGGTACGCATCAGTTCGAGCGCTCGCTCGGCTTCCTCGTAGGCCTGCGAAACCTCCTCTTGCACCTTCGCCGCAGCCTCTTCCATTTCGGGAGAGAGACGAACGTTGCGATAGTACTCCATGCCGGTTCCGGCAGGGATGAGGCGACCCACAATCACGTTCTCTTTCAGACCGCGCAGGTGATCTACAGCTCCATTGATGGAGGCTTCCGTGAGCACCCTCGTGGTCTCCTGGAACGACGCCGCGGAGATGAACGAGTCGGTCGAGAGCGACGCCTTGGTGATTCCGAGAAGCAGCGGCCTTCCAGTTGCAGGACGTCCGCCCTCTTTGATCACCCGCTCGTTTTCTTCGGAGAACCGGAACTTATCCACCTGCTGCTCGAGCAGGAAGGTGGTGTCGCCGACGTCTTCCACTTTGCGCCAACGCATCATCTGGCGAACGATCACCTCGATGTGCTTGTCGCTGATGTTGACGCCCTGCAACCGATAGACTTCCTGGATTTCGTTTACCAGGTAAGACTGCAGTTCCTTTTCTCCCAGCACAGCCAGAATGTCGTGCGGATTCAACGGGCCGTCCATCAGCGGTTCGCCCGCCTTGACGCGCTCACCTTCCTGCACGTTGATGTGGACACCGCGCGGAACCGAATATTCTTTCTCCGTTCCGTTATCGGCGATCACATACATCTTGCGCTGTCCCTTCGAGACCTCTCCGAACTTAACGGTACCGTCAATTTCACTGATAACGGCCGTCTCGTGCGGCTTGCGGGCCTCGAACAATTCCACGACTCGGGGAAGACCACCAGTAATGTCTTTCGTCTTGGTGGTTTCGCGAGGGATCTTCGCCAGCACATCGCCGGGGAAGGTCTGCTCGCCATCCTGCACCATGAGGTGAGCGCGTGAAGGCATCAAGTAGCGCTTGCTGCTCTTGCCTTTGATCACGATGGCCGGCTGGCGCTTCTCGTCGGGCGAATCCGCTACGACATGTCGCGACAAGCCAGTGACTTCGTCCACTTCTTCGTGCAGCGTGACACCTTCCTGCAAGTCCTTGAACTGGATGGTGCCGCCAATTTCAGTAAGGATCGAGAAGGTGTAAGGATCCCACTCGACCATTACCTGTCCGAGATGGACCTGATCATCCTCATTGACCTTCAGCTTGGCGCCGTAGACCACTCCATAGCGCTCGCGCTCGCGGCCTTTCTCGTCCACAACCGCGATCGAACCCTGACGATTCATGACCACCAGATCGCCAGATTTCGCCTTCACAGTTTGCAGACCGATAAAGCGGACCGTTCCGTTGGTCTTGGCCTCAAGCCGCGACTGTTCGGAGACTCGCGACGCGGTACCACCAATGTGGAAGGTACGCATGGTGAGCTGCGTGCCAGGCTCGCCAATGGACTGAGCTGCGATGACTCCGGTAGCCTCGCCCAATTCGACTAGCCTCCCGGAAGCCAGGTTGCGGCCGTAACACATGACGCACACGCCGCGCTTCGATTCGCAAGTCAGCACGGAACGAATCTTCACCCGCTCGATGCCGGCTGCCTGAATGGAAATCGCCAGTTCTTCCGTGATTTCCTGGTTGATGTCCACTACAACGTTTCCGTCGTAGTCCTTGATCTTCTCCAGGGAGACGCGCCCAACGATGCGATCACGCAGCGGCTCGATGATCTCGCCGGCTTCCACGATTCCTGCGACGTAGATGCCGTCCACCGTTCCGCAATCGTATTCGCTGATGATCACGTCCTGAGCAACGTCCACCAGGCGGCGAGTGAGGTAGCCCGAGTCCGCCGTCTTGAGGGCGGTATCGGCCAGTCCCTTACGAGCGCCGTGAGTTGAAATGAAGTATTCCAACACCGTCAATCCTTCGCGGAAGTTGGCAGTGATTGGAGACTCGATGATTTCGCCCGACGGCTTGGCCATCAATCCACGCATACCGGAGAGCTGTCGGATCTGCTGTTTTGATCCTCGAGCGCCCGAGTCTGCCATGACGTAAATCGGATTGATGTCGCCCTGCTTGTCGCGTTGCTGCATCTGTCCGAACATTTCATCGGCAACCTTTTCCGTGATGCCGGACCAGATTTCAATGACCTTGTTATAGCGTTCGCCGTTGGTGATGGCTCCATCCAGATACTGCTGTTGGACGCTCACCGCCTGCTTTTCGCCATCTTTCACCAGGGTCTTCTTGTTATCTGGAATAACCATGTCGTCAATGCCGATGGAAAGGCCAGCTTTGGTTGCATAGCGGAATCCCAAGTCTTTGACCTCATCCAGCATCTTGACCGTGACTTCGAGCCCGAAGCGCAGATAGCCGTAGCTAACAAGCTGTCCGATCCCCTTCTTCTTGAGCAAGCCGTTGACGAACGGCATGCCTTCAGGAAGGTGATCGTTCAGAATGGCGCGGCCCACAGTTGTGTTGAGGAACTGGCGCTCGTATTGAACGGGTTCCGTGTGGGTGACGTCCTGATCGTCGTAAGCGCTGGTCAAGTCAATCACTTCGCCCGAGTAACGCAGACGAATCGGGCTTAAGGTCTCGACTTCGCCAGCTTCCAAAGCGAGCACCACTTCATCGATGTTGGCAAAAGCACGACCTTCGCCCTTGGCTCCAGGTTTTCCCTTTGTGAGGTAGTAAAGTCCAAGAACCATGTCCTGCGTTGGAACGGTAATGGGGTGTCCTGATGCAGGCGAGAGGATGTTGTGCGATGACAACATCAGTACGCTGGCCTCGACCTGTGCTTCTGGCGAGAGCGGAATATGCACTGCCATCTGGTCGCCGTCGAAGTCGGCGTTGAACGCCGTGCAAACCAGCGGGTGGATTTTGATTGCCTTGCCTTCCACCAGCACCGGTTCGAATGCCTGAATGCCCAGACGATGCAATGTCGGAGCGCGGTTCAGCAGCACCGGATGGTCTTTGATGACCTCTTCCAGAATGTCCCAAACGACGGGTTCCTGCTGCTCCACCATTTCCTTGGCTTGCTTGATGGTGGTGCAATGCCCAGTCTGCTCAAGGCGGTGATAGATGAAAGGCTTGAACAGTTCCAACGCCATCTTCTTTGGCAGACCGCACTGATGCAGCTTCAGTTCCGGACCGACAACGATGACGGAACGACCGGAGTAATCCACGCGCTTGCCGAGAAGGTTCTGACGGAAGCGTCCCTGCTTACCCTTGAGGGTGTCAGAGAGTGACTTCAGCGGACGATTGTTCGCACCGCGCAGCACGCGTCCACGGCGTCCGTTATCAAACAGAGCGTCCACGGCTTCCTGCAGCATGCGCTTTTCGTTGCGCACAATGACTTCAGGAGCGTGCAGGTCCATCAACTTCTTTAAACGATTGTTGCGATTAATCACGCGCCGATAGAGATCGTTCAAATCGGAGGTAGCGAAACGGCCGCCATCCAGTGGAACGAGAGGGCGCAGCTCCGGTGGAATTACCGGGATGACATCCAGAATCATCCAATTAGGCTTGTTGCCGCTCTTACGGAACGCCTCGACAACCTTCAGGCGCTTGGCGTACTTGAGGCGCTTCTGGAGGGAGTTTTCATGCTTCATCTTCTCCCGCAGTTCTACTGAGAGGCCCTCAATGTCAACGCGCTTGAGAAGTTCCTTGATCGCTTCCGCGCCCATCATTGCCTTGAAACCGGCGGGGCGGAACTGCTGATCGAGTTCGCGATATTTCGCTTCGTCCTTGATGACTTCGTGCTCTTTTACCGGAGCTTCGCCGGGCTCGACCACGACGTAGGCTTCGAAGTAGAGAACAGCTTCGAGGTCACGCAGCGAAATGTCGAGCAGGTGACCGATACGGCTGGGCAGTCCCTTGAAAAACCAGACGTGCGAGCAGGGAGAGGCCAACTCAATGTGGCCCAGACGCTCGCGGCGAACTTTGGAGAGTGTGACTTCCACTCCGCATTTGTCGCAAATTACGCCGCGGTGTTTCATCCGCTTGTATTTACCGCAGAGACATTCCCAATCGGTTACAGGGCCGAAGATTCGAGCGCAGAACAGCCCATCGCGCTCAGGCTTAAAAGTGCGGTAGTTAATGGTTTCAGGTTTAGTAACTTCGCCATGCGACCAGCTCCGGATTTTTTCCGGTGAGGCGAGGCTTATGCGGATCGCGTCAAAATCGGCGACAGGATTTGCCAAGTCAAAGGGGCTCGAACGAAACAAGGTGTTCCTCCACTTCCTGCGGCTGTACGCCAGCGCCCGCGGCCCTCATCAGTGCAGTCGCCGGTCCCTCGCGAGAACCGGTTCCTGATTTCGTTCTCTGGCACTGAGAGCGTTTGCCAAAAGAACTTAGCTTCTAAATTCTTGTTCAGCTCCGGGAGCGATTCCGATTCGAAACTGCTCCCTGATTTACAACTCGATGCTTAGTCCGCTGCCGCGCTCAATACCGGCTTCTTCTCTGTCGCTTTGATCAACTCCACATCGAGGCAGAGCGATTGCAACTCGCGGATCAGCACGTTGAAGGACTCAGGTACGCCGGGCTCCATGGCAGCTTCACCTTTGACGATGGCCTCATAAATCTTAGTTCTGCCGTAAACGTCATCGGACTTAGCCGTCAGCAACTCTTGCAGGATGAATGCCGCGCCGTACGCTTCCAACGCCCAGACTTCCATTTCTCCGAAGCGCTGGCCGCCGAATTGCGCCTTTCCTCCCAGTGGCTGCTGGGTGATCAGCGAATACGGTCCGATGGAGCGAGCGTGAATCTTGTCGTCCACCAGGTGCGACAGTTTCAGCATGTAGATGTAGCCGACTGTGACCGGCTGTTCGAACCTGTCTCCAGTCATGCCGTCATGCAGGAAAGTTTTCCCTGATTCCGGCAGTCCCGCCTGCTTTAGCAGGGCCTTGATTTCGCTCTCGCGCGAGCCATCGAATACCGGGGAGCCGGTAAACACGCCGCGCTTCAGAGTTTCCGCCAGGGCTGGCAGGTCTTCCTCACTGATCTGATCAATCTCCTGCGAGAGGACAGTGTCCTTGAACAATGCCTTGAGTTCGCGCCGGATAACTGCTTCCTGCGAGTTCTCAGCCAGCATCTCGGTAATCTTCTTCCCCAGTTCGTGTCCGGCCCATCCCAGATGTGTTTCGAGAATCTGTCCCACGTTCATACGGGAAGGAACGCCCAGGGGGTTCAGAACGATCTCCACGGGAGTGCCGTCTTCGAGGTAAGGCATGTCCTCTTCCGGCAGGATGCGTGCAATAACGCCCTTATTACCGTGGCGGCCGGCCATCTTGTCGCCCACGCTCAGCTTGCGCTTCATCGCGATGTAGACCTTGACCAGCTTGATCACGCCCGGAGGCAACTCGTCGCCCTTGGTGAGCTTGTCCTTTTTCTCGTTGACGATCTTTTTCAAAACGTCAATCTGACGCGAGGTCATCTCCTCGATCTCGTCAATCTGCTCATTCACCCGCGGGTCCTTGTCGGCATACTTAATGCGCTTCAGGTTTCGGGTGGAAATGCGCTCGATCGTGTCGCGATCAAGAACTGTGTCCTTCGTCAACAGACGTTTATTGGTGCGCTCGTCATGCAGGTCGGCAAGGACTTCTTTGCCTCCCAGAATGTTGTCGAGACGCTTGAGACGCTCGTCGGTGAGAATCCGAATTTCGTCGGATAAGTTCTTCTCCAGCTTCGCGATCTGCGTCGCTTCAATGGCCTTGGCACGTTCGTCTTTTTCCTGACCCTTGCGAGAGAAGATTTTGACGTCAACGATTACGCCTTCAATTCCCGGAGGGCAGTAGAGCGAAGCATCGCGAACGTCGCCGGCTTTTTCGCCGAAGATTGCGCGCAGCAGCTTCTCTTCCGGAGTGAGCTGGGTTTCGCCCTTCGGCGTTACCTTGCCTACCAGAATGTCGCCCTGCTTGATGCTGGCTCCGATGCGAATGACCCCGGCTTCATCCAGATTGCGCAGCATGGATTCGCTGACGTTCGGGATGTCGCGGGTTACTTCTTCCGGTCCGAGCTTGGTGTCCCGCGACTCGATTTCGTACTCTTCGATGTGGACGGAGGTGTAGTAGTCCTCTTTGACCAGCTTCTCGGAGACCAGGATTGCGTCTTCGAAGTTGTATCCACGCCAGGGCATGAAGGCCACCAGGACGTTTCGTCCCAAGGCTAACTCGCCATGATCCGTGCAAGGTCCGTCAGCGATGACTTCGCCTTTGACCACGCGCTGGCCTTTTACCACTACCGGCTTCTGATTGATGCAAGTGTTCTGGTTGGAACGCTTAAACTTCGTGAGCTGGTAAATGTCGCTGCCAACTTCACGAGAAAGCTGTCCAGGATGGTGCTCGCCATCGACACGAACGATGATCCGCTCGGAGTCTACTGAATCAATGATTCCATTACGTCGCGCCAGAACCACCGCGCCTGAATCGCGCGCCGTAACCCCTTCCATACCGGTGCCGACGATTGGCGCTTCGGCACGCAGCAAGGGAACTGACTGACGCTGCATGTTCGCGCCCATGAGAGCGCGGTTAGCGTCGTCGTGCTCAAGGAAGGGAACCAGTGACGCCGCGACCGACACCAACTGCTTCGGACTGACGTCAATGTAATCAACGTCAGCGCGGTTCACGAGGACAAAGTTACCGGCCTTACGGGCGTTAACCAGATCTCCCACGATGCGGCCCTTGTCGTCGAGTTCGACGTTGGCCTGGGCAATAACGTGGCGATCTTCTTCCCACGCGGATTGATAGAACGAGAACGGCTCGAAATCCACTTGCCGCTTTTTGCGGTCTTTCAGATCAGCATTGATCTTCTCAATCTCATGCTTCTCGACGTATTCGCCGACCTTGAGAGTGCTGTCGCCGGCGTTGACCACGCTGATGAAATCGAGCACCTTGCCGTTTTTCACCCGGCGATATGGGGATTCGATGAATCCGTAATCGTTGATGCGGGCGTAGCAGCTCAACGACGAGATCAGTCCAATGTTCGGACCTTCCGGTGTCTCAATTGGGCAGATACGTCCGTAGTGCGTTGGGTGGACGTCGCGAACTTCGAAGCCTGCGCGCTCGCGTGACAGCCCGCCCGGCCCCAGTGCGGACAAACGCCGCTTGTGGGTAATTTCCGAAAGAGGATTGGTCTGGTCCATGAACTGCGAGAGCTGCGATGATCCGAAAAATTCGCGAATGGCCGCCATCACTGGCTTCGCATTCACCAGATCGTGCGGCATGGCGGTGGACATTTCCTGGTACACGCTCATCTTTTCCTTGATGGCGCGCTCCATTCTGACCAAGCCGATGCGGAACTGGTTCTCCATCAACTCGCCGACCGCGCGGACGCGGCGATTGCCAAGGTGATCAATGTCGTCCACCGAGCCGATGTTCTTGCGAAGCTTAAGCAGGTAACGAATCGTTCCGTAGAAATCTGCCGGCTCCAGCGTGCGATTTTCGAGGCTGCTGGCATCCGGATTTTCGAACAATTTGATGTTGAACTTCAGACGGCCCACGCGCGAGAAGTCATACTTCCGCGGATCGAAAAACATTCCATGGAAGAGCGCTGTCGCGGTGTCGAGGGTCGGGGGATCGCCGGGACGCAACTTGCGGTAGATTTCGATGAGCGCTTCCTGCGGAGTTTTCACCGCATCGCGCTTCAACGTCTGGCTAATTACAGTGCCTACATCGTCGCGCTCGGGGAAGAATAGGCTGAACTCAACCACGCCCGACTCGAGGATCTTCGAGACTTTATCCGCGGTAAGCTCGGAATTGGCTTCCAGCAGGACTTCGCCGGTCGTTGTGTCTACGACGTCGCCAGCAACCCATGCGCCTTCGAGGTCGGAAACGTCAACTTCGATCTCGCTGATCTTTGCCTTGTGAATTTCTTTCAGGGTCAGGGCGTTGATCTTGCGCCCGGAGTGCGCAATCTCTTCGCCGGATTTACTCTTAACACTGTGGGCGAGCTTCATCCCCAGCAAGTTGGTTGGCTTCTCGGCCGAAGGATCAAGCGTCCAGAACAGCTTCTTGTCCCGCACCACTAGCCGGTCTACGGTGTAGAACGTGCGCAGAATATCTTCGCCGGATCGCAAGCCCAGAGCTCGCAGGAAGATCGTGCCCAGGAATTTCCGCTTACGATCAATACGCACGTACAGCACGTTCTTCTGGTCATACTCAAACTCCACCCACGATCCGCGGTATGGAATGATTTTGCCCAGGAAGTACGTGCGATTGTTGGCGCTCTCGAAAAACACGCCGGGCGAACGATGCAACTGGCTGACAATTACGCGCTCAGTCCCGTTAATGATGAAAGTGCCGTTCTGGGTCATCAATGGAACATCGCCGAAAAATACTTCCTGTTCCTTGATGTCACGGATGGAGCGATTGCCAGTTTCCGCGTCCTTCTCGAAAATCGTGAGACGCATGGTGACTTTAAGGGGAGCGGAATAAGTCATGCCGCGCTCCTCGCACTCATTCACGTCATATTTCAGTTGCAGGCCGACCGGGTCGCCGCACTTGTTGCAGAAGTCGGGGGTGTTCGCGTTGTAAGTGCCGCACTTGGTGCAAAGCACTTCGCCCGGATGAAACGGATCAGTGATGACCGTGTGTCCGCAGTTCTTGCAAGTGGTACGCAAGTGATGCAGGCCTTTTAAGTGGCCGCACTTGCACTCCCAGTTGCCGATGGCGAAGTCCACGAATTCCAACTGCGATACGTTGCGGAAATCGCTGATGGGAAATACCGATTGAAAAACCGACTGCAAGCCGGCGTCGTCACGTTCGCTGGGCAGACGATCCATTTGCAGGAAGCGCTCGTAGGAACGCTTCTGCACTTCAATCAAATTAGGGATCTGGATAGTTGCTGGGATTTTAGAAAAATCAAAGCGTTTGCGGAAACCATTGTTCTTAGACATTCAGAGACTCCCAAACTTTTGTGCGCACTTATTGCGGTGCGGCTAACCACGAATGAGGGCGCAAAAACTTGCGCCAGAGGCACTTGCAAATGCTGAACTGCTAGAAGACACGACTACGCCCGCAGAGACGTGAATCCCCGCAGGCGCCAAACTCGGCGCTCGAACCTTGTTGAATTGTGTCTTTCCGCGCCAGTATTAAAGGCCTGTTCCCGTCTCGCCGTTAGCGAAACAGTTTGCCAACCCGTGTCAGCGACCTCGCTCCGCTTCCCTGGGTTCGTTGGAGTGGATGGTCGCAGTCACCTTGAAGAAGCAGGAAGCGGGATATCAATATAGATGATACCACCGCTTCAAAAGCTTCACCAGAAGATCGTTATTTTCGCTTACTTAACTTCGACAGTGGCGCCGGCTTCAGTAAACTTCTTCCGGATGGTCTCCGCTTCTTCCTTGGTTACGCCCTCTTTAATGCTCTTCGGAGCTCCATCTACCAGGTCCTTGGCTTCTTTCAAGCCCAGGCTGGTGACTTCGCGCACTGCCTTGATGACATTGATCTTGTTCGCGCCGACTTCTTTGAGGACGACGGCAAATTCGGTCTTCTCTTCCGCCGGAGCCGCTGCTGCCCCACCGCCGCCACCGGCCATCATCACCGGAGCTGCTGCTGCCGCTGAAACGCCAAGTCGCTCTTCGAGCTTCTTGACCAACTGTGCCGCATCAAGCAGCGACAGGCCTACGATTTGCTCTTCTAACTGCTGTATGTCCGCCATTGTTATTCTCCACTTTTTAAGTTATCAGTTGCTGATTTCGTTATCCGATCGCCAAGGTTCCAGTGCTGACAAGCCCTTTATCCACTGCGCCAGACACGCCGTAGGACTGGGACCGCGCAACCCTCACGACTGATAACTAAATCCTTTTGGGATGGCTCGCACCATCCCGAAACTTTTGCTAGACGCCTGCAGGCGCGTCGTTTGTGAACTTTTGCTGCTCGACCGCCTGATTCACGACCACCGCCAAATCGCGTCCTGTGGCATTGAGAACTGTCACTAGACGTTGTGCCGGGGCGCTGATCAGGAACAGCAGCTTGGAATAAAGCTCTTCCTTCGAAGGCATGGTTGCCAGCGCCTGGATCTCGTTGATCGAGACCACGCGGCCTTCAACTACGCCGGTTTTAAAGGTGAACTCGGGGTTATCTTTGGCGTATTTCGACAGCGCCTTTGCCAATGCGACGGGGTCGCCTTCGGTGTAGGCGATCGAGGTCACACCTGCGAGGCCTTTTAGTGCCTCTTCAACCTTGGTGCCCTTGGCAGCGCGTTCCGCCAGCGTGTTCTTGATGACCGCATATTTCGCGCCCGAGCCGCGGACGGTCTTGCGCAGCTCGAAGTCCTGGGCAACCGTCAGCTTGCTGAATGAGGTCACAATCAAGCTGGAAACTTTTTTTAGATCCGCGCTCAATTTCTCTGTCTGTTCGACTTTTCTTGCTCTCGAAACCGCCATGATTCAATCCCTCAAAATTCGATTTCTGAATTCCAATTAAACGACGGGCGAACCGTCCACCGAGCGAATCAGCCCGATTTAAACCTTGGCCGCAGTTTCCACGGCAGTAGTATCAATGGAAATTCCCGGTCCCATGGTTGAGCTGAGATAGCAGCCCTTCACGTATTTGCCCTTGGCAACCGCCGGCTTCGCCTTCACCACGCTGGTGATTAAAGCAGTCGCGTTGTCAATGAGCTTATCGGGAGTAAACGAAATCTTTCCCACCGGCACGTGCACCAGCGCTGTCTTGTCAGTGCGGAATTCAACTTTTCCGGCTTTAACTTCCTGCACCGCCTTGGCAACGTCGAAGGTCACAGTACCGGTCTTCGGATTCGGCATCAGGCCCTTCGGTCCCAGCACCTTACCCAGCCGTCCAACTGATTTCATGACGTCGGGGGTAGCAATCAGGGCGTCGAAATCGGTCCAGTTTTCCTTGTTGATCTTCTCGACCATCTCTTCGCCACCAACGTAGTCCGCGCCTGCCTCTTGGGCCTCGCGCTGCTTGTCGCCGGTGGCGATGACCAGAACTTTCTTTGATCGGCCAAGTCCGTGCGGCAGCACGACCGTGCCGCGAACCATCTGGTCCGCATGCTTGGGATCTACTCCCAGACGAAGCGTGACTTCGACTGTCTCATCGAACTTGCTGTATTTAACTTTCTGCAGAAGCGCAACCGCCTCTTGCAGCGTGTAGGGACGGTCTTCGACCGCCTTCCGTGCCTTGGTGATGTTCTTGCCTGCTTTGTGCATTTTTTCCTCGTCTCCCACCGCTATGCGCTGTTTCGCAAAGCCGTAGTAATTTCGACTTTTATCCAACTACCTCAATGCCCATGGAACGGGCTGTGCCTCGGATACTTCGCATTGCCGATTCCACCGATGCCGCATTCAGATCGGGCATCTTTTGGCGGGCGATGTCTTCAACCTGCTTAGCCGTGACCTTGCCAACTTTGTCCTTGTTCGGCGTTCCTGCACCCTTGGCGATGCCAGCCGCGCGTTTCAACAGAATCGAGGCCGGAGGAGTCTTGGTGATGAAGGTGAAAGAACGATCGCTGTAAACCGTCACGACTACGGGGATGATTAATCCTTCGAGTTCTTTCGCGCCTGTGCGGGCGTT
>JBEEGK010000281.1:0-4175 GCA_041166845.1 Acidobacteriaceae bacterium | reverse complement strand
CAGCGCAGTCAGAGGCGGCGACCGAGGGCACGCCAGGAGGCGGGAGCCCCGCGCAGATCCTCTCCGACTTCCTGAATCGGGTTGGCGATGCCGATGCAGCGATATTAATGATGTACATGGACGGACTCACGGCCGGTGAAATGAGCAGCGTCCTCGGTATCACCGAAAACGCGATCAACGTGCGCATCAACCGAATGAAGCAGAAGTTCAGCGACTCCTATGTCGACTGAAGGCGGGAGGTGATCCGATGCAACTGGATGATTTAAAGGCGGTGTGGAAGGAAGAGATTAGCTACTCAGTCCGAATGGAGGACCTGTCGATGACTGCAATCATGAATGATGTGTCGGGGACTAAACGTGAAGTCCGACTCCGTGATTTCTGGATGATTTTCGCCCTCGGCCTCGGCGCCCTGGGTAATCTGGTATTCGGGTGGCTGGTCCAGGAGCAGGTCGATTGGTTGACGCGCCTTGGCGTTATTGCATTCATCGTCGGAACTGCTGCCGTGAGCGTTGCCTTGATTCGAGCCCGGCGTGTGACCGGATCAGATGATTGGACGCTGCGCTCCCGCATCGAAATCGAAATCGAGAGACTAGAGAAACAGCGCAGGCTCATGAACCGCGTGGGCGGATGGTTCCTGATACCGATGCTGATTGCCATCGTTGTGTCATCGCTCGGCGGATATCACGCTCGCACCGGCAGCTACGTTCCGGATGCGTCGGGGTGGCTGTTCTACGCTGGCACCGCCGTGTTTTACGGTTTTACGTATTGGCTTGTTCGCCGCGAGGTGAAGAACAAGTGGGAGCCCCTATTGGGGAGACTTCGGCGGCTTCTTGCTGAGCTGTCAGATGCAACAGGCGCGCAGACAGATGTCAGAAATTAGTAGCGCTGCCATGATGTTTGGCAGACCAGCTAGGTGTCTCGCTCGCAATTGGCTCCCGACGCACGTGGTCGCACGAGTTGCGGGGGGCAATCGGCCGCAAACCGCCAGTGAGATCGACAAACTCGTCAGCAGAAACCCGACGGTCACTCTCCACACCACACGGGTGTTCGCTTCTTTATCAAAGCATTGATGCCAGGAACAAAGAAATCCCTACGGAAGGGGCCAAAGATTCGCATGATGCCGATAGTCAAGCCGGTGGGACAAACACTGAGCTTGAAAATATTTCGCATGGAAACGACGCCGAGCGAGTGATTCGGGAAGACGGCAACAGCGTTGTCGGGGCGGTTCGCGTACTTTTTCATCAAGCCAAACCATCCCGACGACAAGCTGAGAAACATGGTCACCGCGAACCAGCACAGCGGAAAGGCGACCAGAAAATACAGGGGATCAAGGGCGCGGCTCATCCTTCAAAATCGTAGCGCCATCGCAAGCTTATCCAAAACAAACAAGAGGAGCCAAATCGCGCCTATCGCTACAATGCGGGGGGTGCTAGGCGCCCTCACGAAGGCCCTAGTCCCGGTACTCTCATCCCAGCGCACTGTCTCGTTTCCTTCTGCGTGACCGTAATTTCGCCACATGGTCACGAGCACAACCAAAGGAATATCCAGACCCAGTCCAAACCAGTACAGGCTGAAGTTTCTCTTAAGGTAGGTGAGGAATGAAACCTTGTCACCGGCGAGCGATTTCACTTTGATCCCGGCGACCCATTTTCCAGGTGTGTTTCCCAAGAGGCTATAGGAGACTGCATCAACAGCCAGGGCAAAGGGGATCAGAAGCCAACCGAATAGCTTCGAGCCAAATCCTCCGGTGAGGAATGACTGGCCTTGGAACAAAGAGGGCAGCAAAAGACCTGCCGTAAAAGCAAGAAGAAATGCCCATATTTGGATGTCGACCAATCGAGCGAAGAATCTCAGCCAAGGTTCGGCGATGGTGCCGGAGATTTCCGATGCTATTTCGGAAGCCGTTGAAGGAAGGTGGGGGACGCTCTCGGGGTGCGGGGCCAATAGTTGTGTTTCGTGAGGCAGTGCCGTCGGCGATGCTTCCTGCTCAGTCATTGTGTCTTCCCTGATTTTTTGGATTTATTTGGACTAGATTGTAAGGGTTGCGCGGCCGGGAGACGAGGGCAAGAATCACGGATCCACTCACCCTGCCCTCCCTGTTGGCGATCGCCACTGACTGCTTCCAAGCCTAAATCATTTTGGGGAGTAAGGGCGATCAACCATGCATTCTCCAAATGCGATAGTATTTCGTTTCGTCAAAGCGATGGAGCGCGGTGAAAGATATGGGAGCACCATTAGGTCCGGCAGAATTATGGTACGTCGGACGCCGCAACTGGCGACATTTTCTGTTGGCGTGGTTGTTTCCGCTCTTTCTGTACCTATCGTTTGTGGCTGAGTCGCTGCTTGGGCCAATACGAAGTAGCACTGCAATATGGATAGAAATCGGTTCAGTCGGCGTACTGGTGCTGGCGAGCATTGTCTCTAGCGCGCCTTACCGGCGGCGGAATGCAACATTAGGTCAGACGTTCTTCTGCATTCTGTTGGTGCCAATAGTTATTTTCGTCTTGCTGTCGTTGTTGCCGTTTAGGTTTCCCATCACGATAACGGAAATACCGACCGGGACGAACGCGGGTTGGATGAAGCCGTAAAGCGATGCGTCCCAAATATGTGAACCAGACATGGGAGAAACGCGGCGGAGCCGCTGGGTGCTGGCGCACCAAGATTGGCCGGCAGGGGGTGTGGTAAATGTGGCTATATTCGAGCGCGCATTGCCGCAAGGAAGTGGCCGACGAAAAATACTAGCTGCCCGTCACGCGTAGCGTATTGAAGGGAATCTTGCTGGTCACGCTCGCTGACATCTGGGATTTCCTCGACGGGTCCAGGAGCACGTTGAAGTCCGTGGAACTCAACACGGAGGGTACGCGCAGGCCGATCGGGCGAGCGCTGCCTGCGGGGGAGCTTCCGATCGCACTAAGAAACTCGCGGGCGATGAGGCGGCTGTCATCCGTGGCGGGGCGGGAATTCCAGTTACTGGGTAATACAATACCGAGATCGCTTAAGTTGGCGAGGGAATCATCCGGAATATCGATGGTCGCGATCAGCACCTGCTGAATGGTTTCCCAACCGGGCCGCACGGCGACCTCCAGCGTGGCGAGTGCCTCTACCTCCGCGGCGTAGAGAATTTCCGTAAACAAATCATTGAAGCGCCAGCCCTTGGGTCCTGCAATCGAGGGAGCTGAATCGAGCGCATCGAAAGTATGGGCACCGCCGCGCCAGGCCCGCGCGCGATACAGCTTCACACCGGGCCGCCGGCGGCTTGAGTCTGTAATTCGGCGATGACGATTTGCTCCCCCTCGCCAGTCTTCAGCAGATCCCGTGGGATGGCACCACCCAATGCAAAGTTGGGGGTCCGTAAGTACTGGCGCGCCATGTCGAGCGAGCCGAATAGATCAGCTGCCATGGTCAGCACCCTCCCAATGCGCAGCGCGACTTCACCTTGGGCCGAGGGAAGGAGTTCTGTCAGCCGTGCACGGGCGGTCTTGGCGCTGACTTCAAAAAACGGCAGCGCTTCTTGCATGGAGTCAAAAGCCATTGCGGAGGAAATCAACAACGCCTCACCGGGAAGGCCGTCGATCAGAGACTGGTGAATGTCCAGCTGCTGCAACGGAGGTTTGGTAAACACTGCGTGTTGCCGGTCATCACTCATGGCTTTCATGATGAGCGCCCAAACAAGCGCAAAATTCACTTTGCGCTGATCGCGTAAATGTCGTTTCAGGCTTTTGTTGTTAAAAATGCGCAGCACTCGCGAATCAATGCTTGATCGCCACTCGGAAGCCAAGGCTCGGATGTTGCCGGGAATGCGTCGGCTCGCCGGCTTTAGGGGCAGCGGACTGTACATGAATAATTCCTCTTCTGGTTGAGGAATTATACCTTTAAACCGGGCGAAATCTCAATGTGCCTCAGGGAAGTGGCGACGGACGGAGAATACTCGGGGTGCGCCCTGCCCTACCTTCCTTGTAATTTGGCATTCGGCCGCTTGGGGCAGTTTGAGGGTGATTCGTCACATGAGCGGCAGAGCTACCACGCTTCGCGGAAGAGGAGGTAACCGTTTAGACGCGAAATGGAATAGAGCCGTGCCCCACTTCGCTCTCGCGTTGTGATTCCAGTTGCTGTTTCAGTCGATCAATTTCCACGGCCCAATGATCTTGATGGGCGCGCTCGCGATATTCGGCGAG
>JBEEGK010000280.1:0-20343 GCA_041166845.1 Acidobacteriaceae bacterium | reverse complement strand
TGTCGTGGCTGCAAAAGGACGGCAAGAAAGCGGCGGCGGCGGAGAAGTCCAAGGAGCAGGTTGTAAATGCTTAAAGGGGCAGAAATCGTTTTGCGTTGTTTGCGCGCCGAGGGCGTCGAGTTGGTATTCGGCTACCCCGGCGGCGCAATCATGCCTTTGTACGACGCTTTGGTTGGTAGCGGCATTAAGCACATCTTGACGCGTCATGAGCAGGGAGCGGTTTTCGCTGCGGAAGGTCAGGCACGAGCGACCGGCCAGGTTGGGGTTGCCATCGCGACCAGTGGTCCGGGCGCGACCAATCTGGTCACCGGCATCGCCGACGCCAAGATGGATTCTGTCCCGCTGGTTTGCATCACCGGGCAAGTGCGGAGCCATTTGATTGGCAGCGACGCCTTTCAGGAAACAGATGTCTTCGGACTTACGCTTTCACTTACCAAGTGGAGCCGGCTGGTGCGAACGATCGAAGAGATTCCCGCAGTGATTGCCGAGGGATTTCACTGGGCGCGCAGTGGACGTCCGGGACCAGTGGTACTGGATATTCCCACCGATTTGCTGAAGGCCAAAATGGAGTTTACGGGGCGGGTGAAATTCTATCCGCCCGTCCAGCCAGCTAAGCCCGCGTCAGATACTTCCAAAACTCTGATCTCGCTGCTTCAGAAGGCGAAGCGTCCGGTGGCATTGGTAGGTGCAGGCGCGAAGATTTCCGGCGCCATCGCCGACCTGCGGCAGTTGCTGGACGCGTTGAATATTCCGACGTTCGCAACCGTTCATGGGCTGGGCGCAGTTCCGCCATCGTCTCCTTACTATCTGGGCATGGTGGGAATGCACGGCACTCGCGCCGCGAATACCGCTCTGCATGAAACCGATTTGCTGTTGATCTTTGGCGCGCGGTTGGATGACCGCGTCACGGGCGAGCCTTCTCGCTTTGCTCCGCACGCATGCATCGTCCATTTCGAAGTGGATCCCGCGCAACTTGATCGCGTTCGTCCTTGTGAGCTGGCCGTTATTGGCGATATGGCCGAGACGGTTCCGGCTTTTCACGAGGAACTTCGGCACGCTTCTCTGCCTGACTGGAGCGATTGGCGCGGGCTTGCCGGCGGTCCGGAGCGCGCCGAACTCGACTCACGCGGACTGGCGCAACCGACCATTCGACTTCTTGATGAACTGTTTAAACGGCTTCCGGAAAATAGCGTGGTGGTTGCCGACGTCGGCCAACATCAGATGTGGGCCGCACAGCGATATCGCTCATCTTCTCCACGAGGATTTATCACTTCGGGCGGCCTGGGCGCGATGGGCTTCGCTCTGCCCGCTGCTGTGGGCGTGCAGCTTGCGAAGCCTGGAGCGACTGTTCTGTGCGTCTCCGGTGATGGCGGAATTCAGATGAACATTCAGGAATTAGCCACGGTTCGACGACTGAACCTGCCGATCAAAATGATCATCGTGGACAACAAATATTTAGGCATGGTCCGGCAATGGCAGCAGCTCTTCTACCAGCGCAATTATGCGGAAACTGATCTCAGCGATAACCCGGACTTCGTGGAAATTGCAAAAGCTTATCGCATCAATGCCCTGCGACTGGGAGAAGAAGCGATGACGGATTTTCCGCTGTCGTCAGGAGCTGGCAGCGTGCTCGACGATTTTCTGAAGTCATCCGAGCCGGAGCTACTGGTTTTCGATTGTCATCCAGATGCAAATGTATATCCCATGGTGCCGGCGGGAGCCGCGCTATCGGAGATGTTGCTGGAAGAAGAATAAGTTCAGAACGGGGAGCAATAATCATGCACGCATTCCACATTCGTTATCGCAATACTCAAGGCACGCTGATGCGCATCCTAAACGCGGCATCTCGGCGCGGAATTGACATGCCTTACGTGCAAGCGAGTCCGTTGTCGGAAGCTCACACAGTTACGCTGTTGCTCGAAGTAAACGCAAAACAGATTGGGCAGTTGAGCCGCGATTGGTATGCGATCGTGGACGTCACCGACGTTCGGTCGGACATTCCATCGAAAGACTTGGCCGAGAAAAGCGAAGCGTGGGCTGCTGCGCCCCACCCTCCAAGTTCGGCGGTCTCTTCAGGAAGCTCGCTCAGCAGCGCCGCTACGGCGTGAATGACAACGTTGAACTTTAGTTGAAATTTCGCGATCTGTCTTCGCCACCTGTCTTGCTCGTGAACCTCTGCTTGCTGTAGCTGCTATTCTAATTTCTGACATATCTTTCCGGCGTCAATATCTATGGACCTCAAACATCGCAGTCGCGGTATTACGGATGGGCGCGATCGCGCCCCGTCCCGCGCCATGTTCAAAGGTGTCGGATTTACCGATAGTGATCTGAGCCGTCCTTTGATCGGTGTTGCCAATACATGGATCGAGACCATGCCTTGCAACTTTCACCTGCGCCGCCTGGCCGCCAAGGTGAAAGAGGGAGTTCGTGCCGCTGGCGGCACTCCCATGGAGTTCAACACGATCGCTATCAGTGATGGCGAGACCATGGGCACCGAAGGGATGCGCGCGTCCCTGGTGAGCCGCGAGGTGATCGCGGATTCCATTGAACTTGTCTGCCGTGGACAGATGTTTGATGCGGTTGTTTGCGTCGTTGGCTGCGACAAGACAATTCCTGCGGCAGCGATGGCCCTGGCCCGCATGGATATTCCTGGGCTCGTTCTCTACGGAGGCACGATTGCCGCCGGCGTTTACAAAGGAAAAGACGTAACCATTCAGGATGTTTTCGAAGCCGTCGGCGCTAACGCGGCCGGAAAAATGAGCGATGCTGAACTGCTGAACCTTGAGAACGTGGCTTGTCCGGGGGCAGGAGCATGCGGAGGTCAATACACCGCCAACACCATGTCCACGGTGATGGAGCTCATCGGACTTTCTCCCATGGGGTTTAACAGCGTTCCTGCCATGGACGCTCACAAAGATGAAATCGCATTTCGCTGCGGCGAAGTGGTGCTCAACCTTTTGAAAAGGGGAATTCTTCCCAAGGATATTTTGACCCGTCCGGCGTTTGAAAACGCAATTGCTGGTGTTGCTTCTACTGGCGGATCCACCAATGCGGTGCTGCATTTACTGGCTATTGCCCGAGAAGCGGGAGTCCCGCTTGAGATTGATGACTTCCAGAAAGTCAGCGAGCGAACGCCTTTACTCGCCGACTTGAAACCTTCCGGACGCTTCGTCGCCGCCGATGTCTACAAGGCTGGCGGCATTCCGGTCGTTGCCAAACGTCTGCTGGACGCCAAACTCGTGGACGGTTCAACGCTCACGGTCACTGGCAGAACATTTGCCGAAGAGGCTAACGCCGCAAAAGAAACTCCGGGACAGGAAGTGATTGCACCTCTCGATCGTCCCCTGAAGAAAACCGGAGGCATAGTAATTCTGCGTGGCAATCTGGCGCCAGAGGGCTGCGTGGCTAAGATCAGCGGACATGAACGCCTCAATCATCGCGGTCCTGCTCGCGTGTTTGAATCCGAAGAAGATGCCATGAGTGCAGTGACGTCGAAGCGCATTAAGGCTGGAGACGTGGTTGTGATCCGGAATGAAGGTCCGAAAGGCGGTCCGGGTATGCGCGAGATGTTGAGCGTCACCGGAGCGATTGTTGGCGAGGGATTAGGCGATTCGGTGGCATTGCTGACCGATGGCCGCTTCAGTGGCGCCACCCACGGACTGATGATGGGCCACGTTTCTCCAGAGGCGGCCCTGGGCGGACCGATCGGTGCAGTGCGCGAAGGCGATACTATTAACATCGATATAAATAAACGCCTATTGCAGATGGAAGTGGCGGACGACGTTCTGAAATCGAGGATGTCGAAATGGATGCCGCCTTCGCCGCGCTACCCCACAGGGGTGTTCGCAAAGTATGCCGCGCTGGTATCATCAGCCTCAGAAGGCGCGATTACGCGTCCCAAGCAATGAATACGGGCAAGTCCTTGTTTTGGGTCGTGCAATTAATTGCGATTATTTTAACTCTCGCTCAAATAACCATCCGCTTTGTTTTCTTATACTAAGAGATCGGCCAACCTAGGGTAGCCCGCCCTTCATCTGACTAGCTTAATTGAGAGCATTATCTGGGAGCTGTGTGCGCATGAAGAAGGTTATTTTTTTACCGGTTTCACTGTTGTCCGTTTTGTTCTTCGTTGGGTGCCAAGGCCTTCAAAAGGGCCCAGGTGACACGTTCCAACTCACAGTGACTTCCGCCGGAACGGGTTCTGGTAGCGTCAGCAGCAGTCCTTTGGGAATCAGTTGCGGTTCCACCTGCACTGCCACATTCCCGAATAATAGCCAGATTACTCTCACCGCGACCCCCGATACGGGTGTGACTTTTAGCGGTTGGAGTGGTGGAGGTTGCAGCGGCACGAACACCTGCACGGTGACTCTGGCGGGGGACGTGACCGTTACTGCTAATTTTGGCACCAGCCTGCTGAGCTTAAATCACATTATTTTCATGGCTCAAGAGAACCGCTCGTTCGACAGTTATTTCGGAGCGCTGCGCGGATACTGGGCCGCGAATGGATTTCCCGATCAGGCCATTGATGGTCTGCCGCAATTCAACTCGGGCGGGGCGCCACCGAGTGTTCCGGGATGCGATCCCACGCAACCTTTTCCCGCTTCCAGCGTTTGTGTGCCGGACCCAGCTAATCCCGTTGCGTCTTATCATTTCCAGACGATGTGCGTGGAAAATCCCAGTCCCTCATGGAATGAGTCCCACGTAGATTGGAACTACAACGATCCCTCCGGTTCGTTCTCGCAGGCTTCTGGAGCGCCGGGTGCTATGAACGGATTCGTAAAGACTGCGGGAGATGACGCCCGGCAGATTGTACCGCCATTTTTTGACACCAACGGCATCAGGGCGATGGGATACTACGACGGCGGCGACCTGAATTATTACTACTTCCTCGCATCGAGCTTTGCCACGTCTGACCGTTGGTTTGCCCCGGTGATGAGCCGCACGCCGCCCAATCGCGAGTATCTAATTGGCGGCACTTCGGCGGGGTACGTTTATCCGGAGGGCGTCAACCCACCCGCCGATAGCGCACCCATTAGCTCCCCGACGATCTTCCAGGAACTTCAGGCGGCCGGAATAACGTGGAAAATCTACGTTCATCCACAAACGAATCCCGACGGCAGCCAGTGCGCCACCACCCAGTGTCTTTACAATCAGAGCTATATTCAGAACTTTACCTATGGACAGACGGTGCTGAACCAGTTTCCGCAAAATCTGGTTTCCACGGACCAGTTCATCACTGACGCGCAAAATGGCACATTGCCGCAAGTGGCCCAGATTGAGCCGGCATCGCAGACTGGTTTGGACGAGCATCCCGCTGACAGCGATCCGACCCCAACTGCGCCTCCGTGCTGCAGCGTACAGGCAGGCGCTGCGTATGTCTCGACACTCATTAACGCAGTGATGACTGGACCCAGCTGGAAAGATTCCGCGTTCATCTTCACATTCGACGAGCCAGGCGGATTTTATGATCACGTTCCCCCGGTTCCGACCGTCAGTCCAGATGGCAAGCCCCCGGTAGACCTGTTCAGCGGCGACGTATGCACAATAGCCACAGGTCCGCTGTGCGACTTCACCGTAACCGGATTCCGAATACCGATGATTGTGATTTCGCCCTTCACCAAGAAGAATTTCGTATCGCATCTCCCTGCGGATAACACAGCTATTCTGAAGCTGATCGAAACTCGTTTCAGTCTGAACCCGCTAACTGCGCGCGATGCGGCACAGCCTGACATGAGTCTGGAGTTCTTTGATTTCACAACTGTGCCATGGAAGACCCCGCCTTCGCCGCCAGGGCAGAACACGAGCGGACAGTGCTATTTGGACCATCTTCCGTAATTTGAGGATTGGGCAATGCGGCGGCGGGCGTGGAAATTAGTGCCCGCCGCCACCGGTCAGATCTCTTACCAGGCTGCTTACGAAGGCTTTGGCGTCTCCGAAGAGCATGAGAGTTCGGTCCAGATAGTAGAGCGGGTTATCAATGCCCGCGAAGCCCGGACTCATTCCTCGCTTGATCACCATCACGGTGTGCGCTTTATCCACGTCAAGAACTGGCATACCATAAATCGGGCTGGAGGGATCAGTGCGTGCCGCCGGATTAGTGACATCATTGGCGCCGATTACCAATGCAACGTCGGTCTGGGCGAAGTCACCGTTGATGTCGTCCATCTCGATAAGGCGATCGTAAGGAATATCGGCTTCCGCTAGAAGCACGTTCATGTGTCCCGGCATCCGTCCCGCGACAGGATGAATCGCGAATTTCACGTCGACCCCACGCTTCGTGAGCGAGTCGTACAACTCCCGCACTTTGTGCTGCGCTTGAGCTACGGCCATTCCGTATCCCGGAACAATGACCACGCTGTTAGCGACTCCTAGAATTGCAGCAGCTTCCTCGGGTACCGCGCTGCGCACCGGACGGGTTTCCTGTTCAGCAGCCGCAGAGGCCTGAACTTGTCCAAATGCCCCAAAGATGACATTCGTGAACGAACGGTTCATCGCCTTCGACATAATTACTGAGAGGATGAATCCAGAGGAACCGTCGAGCGCTCCCGCGATGATCAGGAGCTTGCTGTTGAGGACAAATCCCATGGCTGCGGCAGAGAGTCCCGCGTAAGAATTCAGCAGCGAGATGACGGTCGGCATGTCGGCGCCGCCGATTGGGATCACCATGAAAACACCGAAAATCAGCGGAATGCCGATCATGAAAGGGAAGACGTTTCTTGCTTCCGGATGTAATACGAGGTAAACAGCAAGTCCAATGGAAATGGCGAGCAGGGAGAGGTTGACGAAGTTTTGTCCCTTATAAGTGATCGGACGCTGGGGCAAAATCTCTTGCAATTTTCCGGCGGCCATTAGGCTGCCCGTGAAAGTGAGAGAGCCCAGAATCACTTCCATGGAGAGCACGCTCATCATGAATGGAGAAACATTCGGAGAGCGCAGATAAAATTCCGCAGTGCCCACGAGCGTCACGCACAAAGCTCCGAAGGCGTGGCTTAGGGCCGTTCGCTGCGGGACGGCGGTCATCTGCACCATGCCGAGCGGGATACCAATGCCCGTTCCTAGTACGAGAGCGATTACCACCCACTTGTAGTCAACGATGCCGTGGTGCAACAGGGTGCCTGCAACCGCGAGCACCATCCCCACCTCGCCGGCCCAAACGCCGCGCCTTGCGGTCGCAGGTGAACTCAGCCATCGCAGAGAAAGAATAAATAGCGCGCTGGCGATGAGGTAAATAACTTCGATGACGGGCTGTGTTACGGGCAGATCGTTCATGGTTTCGCCGGACGGCTGGATTTAAACATTTTGAGCATGCGGTCGGTGATCAAAAAACCTCCGACCGCGTTGCTAGTTGCAGCGACTATTGCCAGGGTTCCGAGCGCTGTGGAAAGCGTACTTTTGTGTTCCCCGGCGAGCACGATAGCGCCGACCACGGCAATCGCATCGAGTGCGTTGGTGAGTGACATTAGCGGCGTGTGCAGCAGAGGTGAAACCCGTTTGATTACTTCGAATCCGATGAAGCCCGCAAGCATGAAAATAAAAAGCCCGTCAATCAGTTCCGAACCCATTTTTCTTTGCCTCCCGCTTTTGAACCGAGAAAACCTCTCTAGACAGTTGCCGGGGTCTCAAAAGACTCGAGCACCCGTTTGTTCACGACTTTTCCATCTTGGGTTACCAGGGTTTCGCGCACGATGTCGTCTTCGGTGTTGAGTTGTAGCTTCCCATCTTTTACAAGATGCAGCAGAAACGTGCTGATGTTCCGGGCATACATCTGGCTAGCGTGGTATGGAATTCCGCTGGCAACATTGACGCGTCCGAGAATGGATACACCATTCTCAACCACAGTTTCGCCCGCGCGCGTAAGCTCGCAATTGCCTCCCCGCTCGGCCGCCAGATCGAAGATCACGGAGCCCGGAGCCATGGCCCTCACCATCTCGGCGGTGACGAGTATGGGCGCCTTCTTTCCGGGAATCACAGCAGTAGTAATTACCACGTCACTTTCCGCCACAACCCGGCCGAGCAATTCGCGCTGCTGTTTGTAAAAAGTTTCATCTTGCGCCTTGGCGTAACCGCGGGCGTCCTGCGCATCGGACGCTGTGAGGGCTAGCTCCACAAACCTGGCCCCCAGGCTCTGCACCTGCTCTTTTACGACGGGGCGAACGTCGTATGCGGAAACTACCGCGCCCAATCTGCGCGCTGTGGCAATCGCTTGAAGTCCCGCCACACCGACTCCAATGATCAGGACTCGTGCGGGAGTGATAGTTCCGGCTGCGGTGGTCATCATCGGAAACAATCGGGGAGACGTATCAGCCGCCACCAGTACCGCCTTATAGCCGGAGATGGTTGCCATGGAGGACAGCGCGTCCATGCTTTGCGCGCGTGTAGTGCGCGGCATTAACTCGACAGAGAACGATGTGACGCCGGTACTGGCGATTTGCTGCACGCTTTCACGCGATCCGAGTGGCCGCAAAAAGCCGACGAGCGCCTGTCCGGAGCGTAACAACGAAAGATCGGATTCGCCATTGCGGTCATTGGCCCCGTGGCAGAGCACTTGAGCGATGATGTCGGCCTGCGAGAATACTTCCGAGCGCGAGGGAAGCACTTTGGCTCCCTTGTCAACATATTGAGTATCGGGATACCCCGCAAGTTCACCCGCTCCAGCCTCAATCGCGACCGTAAGCCCTGCTTTCGTCAGACTGGCGATGGCGGCGGGAATCAGCGCCACGCGCCTCTCGCCTGGATAAATTTCTTTCGGGATGCCAATGATCAAGAGCAACTCCCTTTCACGTTATTCCGAGAGGACGAGCTTCGTTTTTTCGTCATTCAACAAACCCATCCACATTTCGACCAATTGGTTGCGCTCCGGCTCGCACTCCAAAGAATCCAGTATTGTACCTGCTAATTCAATTCGCGGACGATCGTTGATGGTGTGGGTGCGTTAGTAGTCTCGCTGTCGTGTTATGGCCGTCCCGAATTCCAAGCGCAATCGCGCGAACGCTTTCAAAGTCAGCGAAGGTTATGCCACGCGGTTACCAAGGTGTGCATGGCACCGAACGTGTCCAGCAGGTTTTTGCGCACTAAGTGCGCGAATAGTGGACTCCAGAGTAATCTAGCGGCTTCCCAGCATATCTCCCATACTGTTTTCGGAGGATTTCGCCTTGCGCTCGTCTCGAAACATAATGTTCGGGGGGTTCGGACTGCTATTGGTCCACGCCTTGGTGCTTGGCGTCTTCGGAACCAGCGGTCCGGGGCCTTTTCTTTCCGATCTGACTCAGTTAACACTCGGAATTTTGGTACTGGTGGCGTGTTCTCAGGCGAGCGGACGATCCGGGAATCTGGGCCGGCACTTCTGGCAATTGGCGGAAATTGCGTTTTGCTTATGGCTGGTTGCTCAAGCGCTCAGCACTTATCAAGACCTGTTCGCAACTTCCATCGTGGTGATGTGGACGGTCAACCTGCTGTTCAGCTTCTGGTTCGTACCTCTGGCCATGGCGTTGTTTCTCGATCCCGACTACGAGCCTAAAAAATTCGACACCCTGCTTATCCTCGATTTTGTACAGGCCATTCTGTTCTGCCTTGCTGCATATCTCTATTTTTTCTACATCCCATCGCAATCTGAGGGCGGCGCCGAACTAGCCCATTCCGTATGGGAGCCCTACTTCATCGGCTACGGACTGCTTGCCGGCGGTTTCCTGCTGCGATCTTTTTTCAGCTCCTCAGACGTTGTTAGAGGACTGCTGGGAAAGATCGGATTCTTCCTGGTTGCCTGTGAGCTAATGGACGCCGCCTACTATTACGGTCCCGGCAGCCACATGAAGACGGGGGCGTGGTTCGATATTTGCTGGAGTTTTTTACTGCTGTTGCCACTGGTGACGGCTGTTACGTGGGACAAAGCTGAATTTCCCAAGCCGGAGACTGAAACGGCGGCGCGGGTGGGAAGTCTCGTCGTAGCGCAACTTTTTCCGCTGCTTTATCCGCTGCTGATTCTGATTATGTTCGCGCAAATTGCGCAAGAGAGGATCACGCTTGCCGTGGTCGTGGTCCTGATTTCGTTTGTTTGCTCCAGCGCTAGACTTTTGGTTACGCACCATCGCCTGCTCGAAGCCAAAGAGGCCCTGCGACGCGAAGCTTCGCACGACGGGTTAACAGGACTGTGGAACCGTACCGCTATTTTGCGGATTCTCGAAACAGAATTGCTACGCGCCGTGCGGGACGGAACTAGCGTCGGCGTAATCATGGCCGACGTAGATCATTTTAAGACGGTCAACGACACGGGCGGACATGCGGCCGGAGATATTGCCCTAAGAATTGTCGCAAGTGAAGTTGCCGCTGTGGTCCGTCCCTATGATTCCGTGGGGCGCTATGGTGGAGAAGAATTTCTGATTGTGACCCCGGGCTGCGGAATGGAAAAGACCTGGGAACTGGCCGAACGCATCCGTAACTCGGTTGCAAGTTCCACGATTTCCCTGGCAAGCAACCGGCTCGCGATCACGCTTAGCCTGGGAATCGTTGCCAGCGGAGAGGTTTGCGATCCGGAGGCATTATTGAGTGCCGCTGACGCCGCCCTCTATCAGGCTAAAGAAGCGGGCCGCAACCAAGTTCAGCCGCGTCCCGAGGGAATTTCTGTTACCGCTGAACTTGCAAAGGCGGACAGGAACTTCTGGCTCTAATCAAAAACCCACCAACTGTCCGTCACGAACGCTCAGCTCGTGTTTGACAACCAAAAACGCTGAGGTATAACAAGTGCGTTAGTCGGAAACCTCATGAATTATGTTTTTCGACCGACCGGTCGTGAGCCGTGGCGGGCGCTCGTTCAAGCTGCTGTTCTAGAGTCGGACATCGAGAGAATTCCCCAGCGTGTTCTTATTGCTCAAGCCGCCGTAATAAAGGAAATTGAACATGGTCTCCACAGCGACGGAGCTGAGCACTGGGCGCTTCTGGAAGCACTCAATACTCTGCGCGAACTGCACAATATGGCAGAAGATAGAGCGCTGAAACGTGATCAAGCTCTTCCCGACGGTTAGCTTTTTCCAAGAATAATTTTTACTTTCACCTGCTTTGATTCATGCCCCCTCTTGGGTGCATCGCCGCCGAGCATTGTTCCCGGTACTGTTACCATCGAACTGAGAACCTATTTTCCATGAAAAATCTCGGCCACTCTGCCGTTTTGCGACTCATTGCGGTATTCAAATTCGTCAAAGCTGTGCTCTTTGGATTAGTAGCGGTAGGGGCAATGAAGATAATGCACCAGGACGTTGGTGACGCGCTGGAGCGTTGGGTACAGATGTTTGGACTTGATCCTGACAACCAATTCATTGGAGGCTTGATTCAACGAGCTTCTGGACTCACCCCAGCACACCTGAAGGTGGCGAGCGTAGCCAGTTTGATTTATAGCGCGATCTTTTTCACGGAGGGAGTTGGACTGTGGTTTTTGAAACTCTGGGCAGAATGGCTTACGGTGATTGTGACCGGCTCGCTGATTCCACTCGAGCTTTATGAAATCCATCGCCACAGCAGTCCACTCAAGTTTGTAGCGCTGATACTCAATGTTGCGATTGTGATTTATCTGATCGCGCGTATTCGAGATAAATCCAGCTCCAAAACTTAGGGGCGCTGACGACTCGCGCCAACGCCCTCGCTTTATCAACTCACTCTTAGGTTAGTATCTGCCCGCTGACGACTGGTAGCCGGCACGATAACCGTTCGCGTACTGAGCTTTGTATGCGTTTTTACTCCCGTACTCCGAGCGATAACCATGGTCCATATCATCGTAACGTCCGCGCGGCCGGTCGTTGTAAGGCTTACCGCTTTGCACATCTTCGCGTGCTACTGACGCTCCATCGCGGTATCCAATTTCATACGCCGAGCTGCCGTACCCCTGGCCGTATTGCGACTCCTGCTCGTAGCGGCCATCAGAATAATAGCCTCCACGATCGTCATCACCGTTACGATTTCCCCATCCGTTATTTACCGCCTGATAACCGGAGCGAAATCCAACGCGGTAGCCGTCCCGATAACCGTCCTGAAAATATCGGACTGGCCCCATCCATCTCTGGTAGCCGTGCGTGGCTTCCTGCAGGTCCGCGACACTGACGTCGCCGGGATCGTTTTCGCGGCCTTCATGCTGGCCCTTGCGATAACCGTCGCGATATCCGCTCTGGTACCCGTACTGATGGGCCTGCTGACCGTTGCCGCGCTGAGAATAGCGATCATCATCATCGCCATACTGCGCAACTGCAAGACTGCTGAATATCAGGGCGGCTGTGAGCACCAGCGCCGCAGTTGAAACTCCTCGCATCAGAGTTGACTTTCTCATGTGTTCTCCTTCCCATACGACTTCCTAGTGACGACTTTTGCCATCTGACTTCAGAGCCATTGAGATGCTGCCGATCGGTGAATGTGATGCTCTTCTCAGAGTACAAAAAACTCTGTATGAAGCCGTTGTTGATCGTGTTGGACGACAATCCGCGCACGTATTTGCAAACACGGAGAATTACTATTTGTCTCGTTTGTCACTTCAAATTGTTGTGTCAATGAATGCAATAAGTTGCCCCTGGGCGGCGTGACCTCGACTAGCATTTGCGCAGCTTATAATCTGACGCAGGATGAAGCTGCCTCCCGGGACCAAACTCGGCCCTTACGAAATCGTTGCTCCGGTTGGTGCCGGTGGTATGGGAGAGGTTTACCGCGCCTCGGACCCCAGGCTGGAGCGCAGCGTTGCCATTAAAATCCTTCCAGCGAGATTCTCTTCCGATGCCGATCGTTTGCGGCGGTTCAGTCTTGAAGCCCGCTCAGCAAGCGCTCTCAACCATCCCAATATATTGACGGTTTTCGATATTGGTTCACACCAGGAATCCCCTTATCTGGTTACGGAGCTTTTGGAAGGACAGACTCTAAGAGAACTATTGATCTCGCAGCGTCAGCTGCCGCAGAAAAAAGCAATTGATCTCGGAGTGCAGATCGCGAATGGACTCTCCGCGGCACACCAGAGAGGGATCGTCCACCGCGACCTGAAGCCTGAGAATCTTTTTCTCTGCAAAGATGGCCGCCTCAAAATTCTCGACTTCGGTTTGGCGAAGCTAGTCGAGACCGACGGTAGCGGGGATACCCATCAAGCTCCCACTGTGACCGCGGGGACTGATGCCGGGACAGTGCTGGGCACCACGGGCTACATGTCTCCAGAACAAGTACGCGGAACAACCGCCGACCCTCGGTCGGATATTTTCAGCTTCGGCGCAATCCTTTACGAAATGCTTTCGGGACAGCGCGCGTTTAGTGGAAGCTCCGCGGCAGACATCGCCAGCGCGATTCTCAAGGAGGACCCCACTGAATTGCCGTCTGTAAATCCCCAGGTGTCGCCTGCGCTCGATCAGATTGTGCGTCACTGTCTCGAAAAGGACACTGCGGACCGTTTTCAATCCGTCAAGGACCTTGGGTTCGCACTGCAGTCAGTTTCCACGCTCTCAGGAGTATCTCCCGCGGCAAATCTCGGAAAAACTGAGCGCACCCATCGTGACCTCACGGCGAAAGTACTGATCGCGGGCTTTCTCGCCCTGCTAGTCACAGGCTCCGCTTTCTGGTTTGCCCGCTCTAGATCAAGAACTGCCGCCGCGCCCAGAGTTGTTCGCTCGGAGCGACTGACCGATTTCGTTGGCCTCGAGGAATTCCCCGCGATTTCTCCGGATGGCAAGTCGGTGGCGTTTGTTTCGGACGCCGGCGGCAAACGCCAGTTATGGGTGCGATTGTTGAGCGGCGGCAGTCCTTTACAACTCACACATGATTCGATCGAGCATCTTTATCCGCGCTGGTCGCACGATTCAGCTTCCATCATTTATTACTCGACGCCAGTGGCAGAACAGACTCAGGGCATGTTGTGGGAAGTTTCGGCGTTAGGCGGATTTCCCCACCAACTCACCAGCAGCATGAGCGGCGCGGACGTCAGTCATGATGGCAGCAAGCTGGCATTTTTCAGATTAGAAAATGGTACTGTCAGGCTGTTGACCTCCGATCGTGACGGAAGCAATCCGCAAACTTTGCTGGAATCCCCGCTGAATTCTGAGCAACCCAGCTTCGATTTTTCATTTCCACGCTGGTCACCGGACGATAAATGGATCGCTTACCAGCATTCCCAGGCTATGTGGGCGGACGACCTCTACATGGTTTCCGTGTCTGGGGGCGAGCCCCGTCAACTCACTCACGAGGGACAACTCATGGGTGGTTTAGCGTGGACGGCAGACGGTTCCGCAATCGTGTATAGCTCCGCGCGTGGCAGCACCGTTTTGTATTTGCCGACGCTTCAGCTGTGGCTTACAAAACCTGGCGGCGGAGAACCCCAGCAGTTGACTTTTGGGGATACAGTCTACGAACACCCCGACGTCTCTGGCGCGCGCGTAATTACCAGCCGCCGCAGCATGCAATTCGACATCTGGAAATATCCCACGGGCCAGGACCCAAAGCAGAACGTACTCGACGGTCAGCGAGTTACTCGACAGAGCGGTGCCGTTTACGCACCGACCATTTCTCCGGATGATTCCGAGATTGCTTTCCTCTCCGATAGTGGAGGCCACGGCAATATCTGGGTAAAGAACTTGAAAAGCGGCGATCTGCGTCAGATCACTTATGAGCAGGACCCTCGCAATACCGTCGGTACTCCAGTGTGGTCTCCGCACAGCGACAAGATTGCTTTTGCCACTACTCATAAAACCTCGATTTGGGCTAATGTCGGATACTCGCAAGTAGATTCCGATGGCGGGAACCTCCGCACCCTGGTGCAGAAGGGCGCCTGGGCGGCATGGTCAGGTGACGGACGTTTCCTCTACTACACCGAGGCCCTGCCAACGGAGGTTTCGAAATCCAGCCGATTGATGAAAGTTCCGGTTGACGGTGGGGACGCGCTCGTCGTCCGAAACGATCGCGCCAGCGGACCCGCTCCCGCCGGCGATGGGTCGGCCCTTTATTACGTGATGGCTCTGGTAAATTCTACGGGCGGACTCGACTTCGAGGTGCGCGAGGCCCGTCCGGAAAATGGCCCGTCCAGGCCGTTGGCTAGAATCTCCTCCAGCCGCCTGCCACAATGGCAGGGAATGCATCCCACTCTTTCACACAGTGGTAAGTTTCTTGCTCTGCCACTGAACGACAGTTATGGGACGAACATCTGGTTGATCTCAACCGCCGACGGAAAGCTCCGCCAACTCACCGACTTTGACCAGAAACGAACCTTTATCGTTCGCCGCGTTTCCTGGACATCGGATGACCGCTATATCTTTGCCGCAGTCGCTGAAGGCCAGTCGGATGTCGTCCTGCTTGATGGACTGCTGGGCGAGTGAGTCTTAAACTTTCGCACCTATTTGATCTCTTGTAGAAATCCTAAATTCGCTGCTTGCGTTGGAATTGCCTTGAACGCTTTTCCGGCCAGAAGTTGCTGCTGGTCATCCACGCTTTTTTCCCAGGACGCGAAGCTTACGCTGAGTGAGACCATCGCCGTGCGGATGGTTTGCGTGATGGAGAGTACATCCTGCACGCCCGAGATTGCTCCGATTGGGTTGAAACCCGACATCGCAATGTCGGCACCGGCGTTGGCGATGTTGTATCCCATCTTGAATTTTTCGCCGCCACTCATGCCCTCGGTTCCAAGCTTTGAATCCTCAAGACCTGGATAACGGATAAACAACCGGGTATAGGTGTTGGCAAACCGGCGAGCAGCGGGACCTTCAATGGGAGTGAACGACGGCAGGTAGATCGGGGCGAGAGTGATTTCCTGCTGCGCAAGTTTCAGCTTAAGCTGGCCTTTGTCGGTCTCCACCTTCTTGATGTCCGCCAATTTCAAATCGAGAGATTCGAAGGAGTCCTTGCGCTTATCGGAAAGCGCCACCGTGATATCACCCAGGCCGTCGTCTCCTGCCGGGCTGCTGGGTGGCGTCGGAGCGCCCTTCTTGTCATAAGAAGACAGGAAGATAAGTCGCAGCTTGTCGCGGCTTAATTCACATTTCACAGCATGATCCAGTTTGTGTCCGCGCATCTCAGCGTAGAACGAAACCGGCAGACCCTGGCTGGCCACCGCGTCGAAGCTTCTACTTGCTGCGTGGCCGTCATTGGCCTGCAGGTAAACTAATCCCATCAATTCGTTGGCCTCGGCACCCAGGGGAAAGAGTGCAAGCGCAACCTGCAGGTGCTCACTGGCGCGCGTGAGCTGCTGCTGCGCGTAGGCGTAAGGAATGGCAAAACCGCCGACCCGGCCTTTCGCCTTGCTGCGATCACTTTTCTTTTTTACGCGGGCGCGCTTAGCACGCAGGGAACTGCGATTCTCATCTCCGTTGAACGTCAGATTCATTCCGCGATTGAACAAGTCGGAAACGATGTCTTCCGCCGCTTCAACCTCTTCGTCATACTTAGCGCGTTTCGCGTCGAGAGTTGAGAGGTGCAGGGCCGCCTCGTCCTTGGCGCTCTGGTCGCTTGTGAGACTCTGAAAACGAGCGAAATTCTCGCGCGATAAATCCACGTTTCCCATGGCTTCATCCAGCAGCGCTAGCTTCCATTTCGTAAGCGCCAATTCCGGCGCCAGCTCGCCCGCTTTGGCAAAAGCCGACCGCGCACGATCGTATTTTCGCTCCGCGAGATCACCGTAGGCCGATGAATAAAGCCGACGAACATCGGCCCCAGTCTGGCCGGGCAATGTCAGCAGCGATTGCAGATCGGCGATACGAGCGCGTGATTCTTCGCCATCCAACGCAGCGGGAGACATTTCCAGATACTTCTCTAATAACTGGACCGCCTCGGTTGTTCGGGAATTTGTCTCCGCGCAATTCGCTAGATTGAACGTCACCGATGGGCTGGCGATCAAAGTGCCCTTGAGCTCGGCAAGCGCATTACACAAGCTGGCGCGGTGACCAGCTTTCTCTTTGTGGGTAGTGCGAGGCGGCGCGTCTGCCTTCAGCGCAAGCGTGGATGATGATTGGTCGGACGAAGCGTTGCCCTCAGAGAACGAATCTTCCTCGCCGCCCTCGTCTTCCAACGATGCTTCCAATCCGACGCTGTCACTCAAACTGTTGATCCGAAATATGCGCTCTTTGTCGCTGTCATTGACCGCAGTGGCGCTTTCTCCGGTTGTGAAAACCGTGATTATCTGCATCAGCTTCTGCTTTTGTTTCGGGTCCGCAGTGCCGCCCTTGGCCTTCTGCATGTATTCGAGGGCCCGCTTGCGATCGCCGAGCTGGTAGTAGCAAAGTGCGAGATCGTACGCGAGCACCGCCTGAAATGCCTGGAGCTTCATGCCGGCATCGAGCACCGTCGCCGCCTCTTTGAACTTGCGAGCTTCATAAAGCTTGTGGGATTCGTTCAAGGCATTCTTAACGCGCTTCTTAATTTCCTCGTCCAATTTTTTGATTGCGTCAGTGACGTCGTTGATTTCGATGAGCGCCTGCGATTCGGTGTACTTGGCTCGCGCTTCCGCAAGCTGGCCGAGCTTTTCAAGCCGTATAGCTTCGGCGGTCATGGTCTTGACCTCGGCCTCCAATTCTTTCTTTTGAGTTTTCTCCGGGTTTTCGGCAGCCAGTGAGGAACACGTCAAATCTAGAAAGATCGAGAGGACGATCAGGAGAATCGTATTGGTTCGCATAAGCCCCTTTCGGAAGCTGAGCAAATATGTCTACGCGGAGAAGTGGTTCGGGCGACTTTACAACCCGGGGGACGATTGATCGAACGCAGTGTAACAGTTCAATTGATCTTCGTGCAGCTCTGGTAGATGGACTAGCCAAACAGGATCCTCAAAGAGGCTTGCTTTCGGATTTGCGCACTGATTTCAGAACGTTGTGTTCAATACGCGGAAACGTTTAGCAGATTCGTATGGAGGAAAGTATTAATTCATGGTGCCGAAGAAGGGGCTTCCCGCCGAGCAGTTGTCGAAAAGTTCAATAATTATGGGTAATCCACGGGTTCACGAAGCTTTAAAGATGGTCTGCCCAAACCCTGGGCTATCCAGTACCCTCTACTACTCCGGAATGCCTCCAATTTACCGCGCTATACCGCGTTACGAACTCAACCTCAGCGGCAAGTTATACCGTTGCCTACTGGCGCAAGTGCAACACATGGCTATGAAAGAAGGAAAGATAACTGTCGGTCCGAAACAGAACCGCCTCTACGGATAATTCGTGGACAGTCCCTCAATTAAGGATGGCCATAGCTCAACACGCGCGAGAGTTTCCACCCATCAAGCGTCTTTTTCCAGACATTCGTGAATCCAGGGGTGGCGTCCAGTGTTTCAGGCCCGCCGGCACGTTGCTCATAGAAGCGATGTGTTCCCATCTCCAGCGCTCCGTAGCCAGGTAGCGGGAAGACCTGAACGCTCTGCTCTTCGAGCGTCCGGCGATACTTCGTGCCTTCGGTGCACCGCTTCTCGAGGGCGTTCACATTCCAGTCGTGACCGGTGAGGCCGGTTGTGTCATGAAAAAACTCAAGATCCGCAGCGAGACTGCGACTGAATTGAACGGTGTCGCAGGTGTTGTAAGCGTCGAACAGTTGGCGATCGGCGGAGAGTATCTGATTGCGAAGTGTGCCATCCAAAGTCTTTAATGCGAAAGCCCCGGACCGGGCCTGCCTGCTGAGTTGTTCTGAGAGTTCAAGTGTTTCTGTCGCTTCCGAGTTGCTGAGTACGATCACTGACAAATGTATCTCGGGATAATAGCGGAGATCAGAGACAAAGCCCTGGATTCCACCCGTATGGCTGATCAGACGTTCGCCCTCCTCCTGCTTAACCATGACACCGAGACCAAAGTCCTCCTTGCCGGGGGTGGTCATCTTTTTCAGTGACTCCGGCCGTAGGAGCTTGCCTCCGAAGAGAGCCTCTTCCCAGCGCACCAAATCGTGCGTGGTGGAATAGAGATCGCCGGCCGCAAACGGTACGCGCATATCGATAAAATTCGCATGCCGCAGCGCGCCACCTTCCGCGCGGTATCCGGATGCGCGGCTTTGCAGGATTTCCGCATCGTCGTCGATGCCGGTGTCTCGCATGCCGAGGGGATCGAAGATGTTTTTCTGAAGGAAGGTTGCGTATGGCTCACCGGAGGTTTTTTCCACGACCATGCCAAGCAGGATGTATCCGGAGTTTGAGTAGCGTGTCTGCGTGCCTGGCGGGAATAGGAGCGGCTGATTCCTGAAACGCTCCACTATCTCCGCTGGAGTGCCGCCATGCGTGAGCGCAGCCTGGCCAGTTGGAAGATCGGTGATGCTAACGATGCCCGAGGTATGCGTGAGCAAATGGGAAAGGGTGATGCCGCTCCACGCGGCGGGGATGTTGTCCAGATACTTCGAGATCGGGTCGTCCAGACGCAACTTGGCGCGTTCTTGCAAGAGCAAAATGCTTGCGGCGGTGAATTGCTTCGTGAGCGATCCGATGCGAAATCTGGTTGAGGCTGTGTTGGCGATCTTCCACTCCAGATTCGCGGAGCCGAACGATCGGTCAGCCAGGATGTGCCCGTCGCGGACGATGAGAATGTTACCCATGAAGTGTTCCAGAAGCGCGTCCACCGTGGGGGCCGGAACCCGAGCCACATCAACTAGAACCTTAGCGCTGACGTCGGGGGAGAGGCCAGTAGCGACGCCGCGCAGGTGATCGCCCTGAAGCATAAGGTCGAATCTAACGGTTGTGCCTGGGCGCAGCTCGACGGCGAAGGTCAGCGCGCCATTGTGAAAGGCGCCATCGGAAATAGGGGTCTGCATCTGTTCACTACGACCAGCGCCGCCAGTGACCTTTGTTCCATTCTGCTGGAGAACCAGGAATGCACTGTCGTGGTGAGTTGTGGCGTCCGACGCTGGAACATCAAAGGTGCCTTGCCAGCGGCCCGTAACGTCTTGGAGGACTTCGGCGTGTGCAGCGACTGCGAGAAGGAGGAGAACAAAGCACGACAAACGGTGGCGGCACGACATATGAGAGAACCTCTACTTCAATCAACGTTAATCGCGCCAAATGGTTAACTGCGGAAGCTGCGGGAGACAAGCATGCAGAGAGAAGCTGCGGCAACAACCGCCGACGCCAAGACAATCGCGACGCCTAGGTTCAGCCAGGCGAATCGAATGTTCCACATCAACAGGGCGAGGAGGTAGATAGCGACGAAAACAATACTCCCGTGGAAGGAGCCTGTATTTCCGTGTGGTCGATAATGGAGCCGAAACTGGATATGCGACCACATCTGAGCGGAGTCCGGCAGTGCCTGAGCCGGAGCAGTCGCATCGACTTCTTGCAGCATAAGACGGATTTGTTGGTCCAATTCCTCAGACATTGTCTTTCCCTTTCGATCGCAGCAGCGTTGCAGCCTCCCGTCGCGCGCGTAGAAGCAGAATGCGCACGCTCATCAC
>JBEEGK010000279.1:0-2815 GCA_041166845.1 Acidobacteriaceae bacterium | reverse complement strand
GATCCTTGGTTTTTATCCTTTTATCCCAGAGTCGAAGGAAAGCGCACAGTTTAGCTCACAGTTTGCCCGGCCAAAACCTGGCAACGGGCCGCCCGCGACATTTCCAGCTCCACCAAAAAACATGGACGCGCCACTACCTCCAAGACCACCGAGCCAATAGATTTGTTAGCGTTAAATCGCCATTTCACTCATCAGAACCAATGAGTGCTCAAGGCCTGTTTAAAAAGTAGTTTGACCGCAAGATTCGGATAGCCCAGCGGTGAACAGGGGCCTAGTGTCAGACGTATCATGACAACAACAACGGCGGTATTCACTGCGGTTGACGAACAGAATATGAAGCTAGCTCATCCCATTGAATCTCGATTGCTGGGTGCTGCTCCTACGATCAGCGATGACGTTTCCTGGCAAGCTGTGCTGGCGCGAGACCCCGCGCAAGACGGTATGTTCGTGTTTGCGGTTTCGACAACTGGAGTCTATTGCCGCCCGTCGTGTCCAGCAAGGCGTCCGCGTCGGGAGAACGTAAGCTTCTTCCGGCAACCCGAAGACGCTGAGAAAGCTGGATATCGCGCTTGCCTTCGCTGTGGCCCGCGAACGGCCGGAGCAAGTTCGCGTCAGGATCTTGTGAAATCAGCCTGCCGCTTTATTGAAAGTCATCTGGACGAGCCCTTGTCTCTGGCTCGACTCGCTGCTGAATTTTCGCTGAGTTCGTTTCACTTCCAGCGCACCTTCAAGAGTGCCCTGGGAGTCACTCCGCGTGCTTACGCCGACTCGTGCCGCATGAAACAACTCAAGCGTAACCTGCAAGCGGGACACTCAGTGACACGAGCCATGTACGACGCGGGATACGGTTCCAGCAGCCGCTTATATGAGCGCACCTCAACCCAGCTAGGCATGACTCCCGACAAATATCGCCGGGGAGCAATCGCTGCTCCAATTCGCTACACCACCGCCGAGTCGCCTCTGGGACGCATGCTGGTGGCAGCCACCGATAAAGGAATTTGCGCGATCCAGTTTGGCGATTCGGATGAGGAACTTGAGCAGGGTTTCAAACACGAGTTCCCCTTCGCCAGTCGCCGCCGTGATGACGAGAGCCTTGGCGCCTGGGCTCGAGACTTGGTTTCACACATGGGCGGGCACCCAAGTTCAAAACTTCCTCTGGATATCCAGGCAACAGCTTTTCAAAGCAAAGTCTGGACCTATCTACAGACCATCCCAATTGGGCAAACGCGCTCCTACACCGAAGTCGCTAATGCGATCGGACAGCCATCGGCAACGCGCGCCGTGGCGCGGGCATGCGCCACCAACCGGCTGGCTCTCGTGATCCCGTGTCATCGTGTCGTACGAGGCAGCGGAGATCTCGCAGGCTATCGTTGGGGCATTCAACGGAAGAAAGCCTTGCTCGAATTAGAAAGGCAGAATCAAAATACCTAGCGCCGCCTCAGGCTGAGGATTCTTCCAAAGGTTCAAGAGGAGCGCGCTTGCGAACCAGCAGCCAATTCACTGCGGCGACAATTGCGGTTCCAAGAAGAATGCGGAAGCCGCTGCGGTCTACCCCGGTGATCAGGACAGCGCAGACAGTTGCACCGATGACGGAAAAGATTACTCCACCCGGCAAGCGGAAGAGAGCCAGGCCAGGCTGCTTTTTTCGCAGTACGGGTAAGGCAGCGCAACCTAACCCGTAATAGAACAGTCTTGACACCGCGGAGAGGGTTACATTCCAGGTAAAACTTCCGAGAATCGCCAACGCCCATACCAACAGAGCGAAGACAAGAATGGAAAAATAGGGAGTCCGAAATTTCGGATGTATTGCTCTGAATATGGCAGGGAAGTCGCCGCGCTCAGCCAGTGCAAAAGTGATTCGAGGAGTGGCCAACACGTTCGCACTGAGATAGCCATATACCGAAACTATGGCGCCGACGGCGATCAACGCGGCTCCCCAAGGTCCGAAAATGATCCGAGCAACGTCCGCTAGTGGACGCTCACTGTGGGCGGGATCCGGTAGCACTCCCAGCACCACCCATTGGATCGCGGTATACAGAAACGCGCAGGTGATCAGCGCGATGAGCAATCCGAAAGCGGCGTCGCGGCGCGGATCTTTGGCTTCGCCCATGGGAGTAAGTCCGGTTTCAAAGCCTCCATAGGCGAAAACCATTAGCAGGATAGCTTTCAACCATGTATGGGCACTCGCGCCCTCACCGCCACTCGGCATTACTGTGTGATGGATGACGATGTAAAGCAGTCCCGCAAAAGCCACAAGAAAAAGTGGCACAAGTTTTGCGACAGTAAATATGTTGCTCATTCGCGTGCCCGTCTTCGTGCCCCGAAAATTCGCGAATGTAATGGCCGCAATCAGTGCCGTCAAAATGCAGAGCCTCGGAATCGGGTGCGTGGCTGCGGGCCAGAATTCTCCTAAATAAATGACAAATAAATTCGCGTTTGCCGCGGGAGAAGTGAGGCGTGTGAGCCAAAGCATCCACCCCATTTCAATTCCGACGAAGCGGCCAAATGCCACGCGAGCGTATAAATAGGGCCCGCCGGCCTGGGTAAATTGCGATGCCACTTCGGCCAGGCATGCCATCACAATTCCTACTGCTACGGCTGCGAACAGCACCGCCCAGATAGCGTTCCTCCCAAGTAGTTTTGCTAAATCGGAAGGCAGCCCGAACACTCCGCTGCCAATCACTGCGTTCACCATCAGGGCAGCCAGGCTCCAGCGACCGATAACTCGCGCTAACCCGGCATTGCTCTGAACTTGCATCGCGACTTTGTACCACAGAAATTGAGGGCCCTGAAATCACTGTTCGCTACCCGGCGT
>JBEEGK010000278.1:0-3738 GCA_041166845.1 Acidobacteriaceae bacterium | reverse complement strand
TAGGGAACGGTACTGGTGTGTACAGCCTTGGATCGGAACGACAGATTGAGTTTGGCCTGAGGCTTGTCTTCTAAGTGATCCTCCAACAATCCAACAATGGCAAACTTACGGAGCTTTCGCCAGACCTGATTCCGACCGTCGGTTTCGGAAGGCCAGTAGTCTCCCCGAAAAAGTCGGAAAAGAGTTAGAAAATGTTTGATTGCTCCAGCGTTTCCTTTTTACGTAGTGGCGGGTGACGATTGATAAGAGGTAATGCCCTACGCCGCTCTTTCGGGGATGGCATTTTGCAACTCGCGGTAGAGCGAAATGTATTGCGAAACCATGTGCTCCAGGGAGAAATTCTCTTCCACATATTGGCGGATGCTTCGAGAATCGAGTTGCAAAGTCGTGACCCGTTTTGCCATATCTCTCACCGATCTGCATACGTATCCCGAAACTCCATCGCGAACGATTTCAGGCACGGAACCGCCCTTGAAGGCGAGCACTGGGGTGCCGCAGGCCATCGCTTCGACCATCACCAGGCCGAACGGTTCATTCCATTGGATGGGAAAGAGCATCGCGAGCGAATTTCCTAAGAGCTCGTTTTTGGCCCTTAGATCCGCAAGACCAACATACTCGATCAGGTTGCCGTCTAGTTCGGGCTTCACCTTAGCCTCAAAATATTCGCGATACGCAGGCTGTATGTCGCCCGCTATTTTTAGAGGGATGCCCGTGCGTTTGGCGACTTCAATGGCTGTGTGGGTACCTTTGATGGGAGCAATGCGCCCGATAAAACTTAAATACTGTTGCTTCTGCTCGCGCAGGGAATACTGCGCCAAATCTATTCCGTGATAGATGGTCCGAATGCGGGGCACCGCTTCCGCAAGACGTTGAAACTCACTGATGGCCACATAGTTCACGAGAGAGAAGCGTGCGTACAACTCGCTGAATTTTGGATTGTGAGGACCGTGCAGAGTTAAAACCATGGGCACATTCGTGAATTGCGACAAGGGAAGAGCCTGCGGCGACTGAACATGAATCACGTCGCAAGTCTGGGCAGCATCATGGATTGCCCAGGCGGTGTGGTCGAGTTCTTTGAGCCACGCTTCGTCTCCGGCCTTGATCGGCCACTGTGAACGCTCGTAGCGCGATCGGAGTTCTGCGCTGACGGTAGATTCTCCGTTGGCATACACGACGACGTCGACCCTATTCTTGCGGAGGCCTTCCGCCAATTGCGCAACAAATAGCTCGGTGCCGCCATAGTCGGCGGGCGGAACCGCAATAAAAGGGGGAGCGATCAACGCAATTTTCACTAGTCAATTTCCTCAGCAGTCGAAGCCTAATGTTTCTATCTTCAATCGCACAGGTTTGATGCCGATTTGCACCTCCGCAACGATGAGAATTACCAATTGCGTGATGATCATCAATCCAGGCACGAACCCCCGCCCGTTGTTCTGTTACACGAACAAAACTAAAAAACTGGAGCCTGAGCCCGCCAAGTGTCTGAAACTTCAAAAGGGGCAACGGCGAGCGTAATGTCATACAGGTCGTATCAACGGTCCATTCGAGAAATGGAGGCCGAAATTGCAAAGGAGGAAAAACAGGCGCGCGCGGAAATCGCGGACCCCGCCACTCACGAGCTGGGACTAGCACGAATGGATATTGTTATAGCCAATAGAACGATTTTGGAAATCGTAAATGCCCGTCATGGACTGCCTTGCGATCCCGACGGATCGACCACCCCAATTCAATAGAACAGATGTGCGTATCGAACAAACGACAACAGATTCGTAGGAAAACTGGATGGAAAGTTATCGCATCCTATCGACGAGCTTCGAAACCAGCAAGATAAGAGAAATGACCAGCATAACTAATGCGAGCCACTTTAAAATAATCTTAGATTCTTCCAATTGCACCCTCAGAAAAGAACAACTAGTAATTAATTATAATTGGCTGCCAAGAATGACGCCGTATGCCAGGATGGGCTGAATCGCCGAAAGTGACTGTGGATCGAATGCCAAATTCAGTATTTCTGCGAACTCTTGGGATGTTATGGTAACAATTCGATGCGAGTTCCCGACAGCTCAATATAAGAAACAGAAGGCCTAACGGGCATCTATATCTCTTAAAGTTTACGCACTGCAATATGTTGGGTCGCCCGAGGAAACCGCCTGAAACGTGGCGCCCGGATGACCAAACAGAATATCAGCCTAAAAGGTAACAAGGCGGCGTAAACCTACAGCGACAAGCTAGGTAGCACATCGCTGACTGGCCGAGGAATTCAATCCACTAATTGAAGACAGGAACGGATGTTTCCGTCAGCACCATTCCTTGAGCGACCGCTAGTGCACGCGAAACATTGTGGGCTGCCACGTGGCTAAGCATGTTTTTTGCTCCTTGAAGCGGCTTCGCGCAAAGCGTATCCATAGTGATTGCATGCCCGCAGTCGTTACAAATCATCATGGTGCTACTTGTAGCTTTTCTAATCGTGGTATACATACCTCGATACTACGCCTCATGGGCCCAGAGAACGAGGGCAAAGGACCCACTACCAAAGAGCCAGAACGTTCGATTTATCGACCTTGTACCGGGGACTAAAGCCTCTGTAGCCAAGGCTGGCCAATTCCCATACGTTCGTCGTCATCCCATTTTACGACCACGTCATCGTCAGTAGCCTGCTCGACCGTTTCAAATTCTCCCAGCGGGTTCCCGAAATTGCCCAAACCCTCAACCCGATCTCCCGGGCCAAGTCTTGATGGACGAAGGGTGAATCATCCGGCGTTCTTTTATTGGAGAACCCGGGCACAGGTGTTTGCGAAGTAATGGGTTGTGACGTGTTGGGAAGTGTTGACTTCTTTCTGAGACGGGAAGTGGAGGGCTTTTCATACTTGAGCTTCGTCGCGAATTCAGTGTCAGTAGAAGCACCCCCCTCCGCTCGGCTTCGTTTAATAAAAGTTTCAGGAAAGGTCGGCTTGGATCGTACTCGGCCTTATGCCTAGATTGTTGCGATGCCAATCAAATTTAGCCCCAAGTAGGCTATCTACATCCCGCACCAACGCCATCATCCTCTTGGCATCGGCGATTGCCACAGCTCGACTTTTCCCTTTGGATCATTAACCAAGGTTTTCAAGCGAAGCGAAATGACGGCTTCTGCATCTTCCAAACGCTTCGGCAATTTCTGCGAATCTCCCTCTACCGGAGAACCGCTTCAAACTCTGTCTGCCAATCTGCGAAAGTACGTTGTAAAGAAGATAGAAATTGTCCTACCATTGGCCGACCTCCAATATCAAACCTTTCAGGTCATCAGCTAGGCCCAAATGCCATTTTTCGCAGGCTTCCATTGAAACCTTTCGTCCTAATACCGAGACCAGCTCGCTTTGGTTCTGCACAGTACCCCTCTGAGTTAGCGGCTTAATTCCGAATCCAGCATCACGGGATCCTTGAAAGTGTGTGCGCCCTGTTTCATGGCCGTGTCGGTTACCCGGATGAAATCTATTAAATAGCCAATCCTGAATTGACACAGTGCAGAATTGCTTAACAGTTTATAATTAGTAAACATGTTTCAGCATCGCGATTCCCGGAACCACGAAAGCCTCTGATGTTTGCGCTTTTGGAAATTGATCACTAAACCTGGGACAAACTGCGTCGTTCCGGTAGTCGACAAGCCACCCGATACACGTCTAAGGGGTGATCCACCGGTCAAGTTGCAAAGCATTCGGACTACCGAGGTGGTGGCAACCTGTCTGATATCCCTACCCA
>JBEEGK010000277.1:0-10361 GCA_041166845.1 Acidobacteriaceae bacterium | reverse complement strand
GCGCTCCGGAGACGTGGTTGCGATCTTGTCCAATGGCGGCTTTGGCGGCATTTACGAGAAGCTTCCTCAGCAGCTTCGATTGCTCGAAGCTTAACTTTCATACTCATGCGAAAACAAAATCTGATTTGCTTGGTCATCTTTGCCTTGGCGGTTCTGAACGCGCCCAATTTTGCCCTGCTAGAGGCAGAGACTTCCGCGGCGATGCCGGTGTATTTCACAATATCTCTGGCGGACGCGGCGAAGCATGTAGCACATGTGAAGATTGACTTGGGACCCGGTTCCGAAACACGCGATTTACAGCTTCCGGTGTGGAACGCTCTCTACCAGATCCGCGATTTTTCCCGCAATGTGAATTGGATACACGTAAAAGATAGCAATGGAAGTGATATCCCTCTCCGTACCCTCGACAAAAGCAGGTGGCGCATAGAGAGAGCAGGACACGGAGCGACAATTGAGTACCAGATACTTGCGAATACTAGCGGGCCTTTTGGCGCACAGCTAAATTCGCAACACGGCTTTTTCAATCTTGCGGAAATCCTAATGTATCCGCAGGACGCTCGCGGTTCGAGAATGAGACTGCAGTTCGCCGCCATTCCTTCCGCCTGGAAAATAGCCACTGCGCTCGCCAGCATATCCGGCACTGAGTTTGAGGCGAAAGACTACGATCAATTAGTCGATTCCCCGGTCGAGCTTGGGACATTTCAGGAAAGTGATTTCGATGAGGGCGGTGGGCATTATCGCGTGGTGGTGGATGGCGCCGCGTCCGATTATCAGATGAACGACGTAGTCTCCACGCTGCGCCATATCGTCAGCGCGGCAGTCACGTGGATGAATGATCGTCCTTTCGAAACATATCTTTTTATTTATCACTTTCCGCGCGGACCAGCAGGAGGCGGAATGGAGCACGCATATTCCACCGCCATAGACATTTCCGCAAGACGCCTGGCCGAAAATCCGCGTTCTTTGAGCGACGTAAGCGCCCACGAGTTCTTTCATCTTTGGAACGTGAAGCGCATCAAGCCGCAATCGCTGGAACCGGTGGATTACACCAAGGAGAACTACAGCCGGGCACTGTGGTTTAGCGAAGGCGTTACCAGCACGGCTGCTCTGTATTTTCGCTCTCGAGCGGGCCTGATGGACGAAGCTGCATGCCTGGAATCCATCGCCGGCCAGATTGGTGAACTCGAACAAAGGCCCGCTCACCGAGAGCAGTCCGTGGAAGAATCGAGCCTCGATGCATGGCTGGAGAAGTACGATGATTACGACCGGCCCGAGCGCAGCATTTCGTATTACAACAAAGGATTTTTGCTGGGTGTTCTGCTCGATCTTCGGATGCGGGAAGCCAGTGGTGATACAGCTTCGTTGCGCGATCTTTTTCAGTGGATGAACGAGCACTACGCAAAGCAGGGCCGATTTTTCCCTGATTCGGAAGGTGTGCGCGCGGCCGCGGAGGCCGTGAGCCATTCTGATTTGAAGATGTTTTTTGAGAAGTACGTTAGCGGAACGGAAGAGATTCCCTGGGATGCCTTCTTCAAGGTAGTTGGCTTGCACCTGGTCAGCCGAACACGCTCGATTGCAGATCCAGGATTTGTCGTGGCGCAAAGATTCAACGTTTCGCCGGCAGTCATTTCCGTAAACACAGACAGCGGTGCTGCTGTGGCAGGACTCGAAGCAGGCGACTCGATCCTCAAAATAAACGAACATTTGCCGGATTCTAATTTCGCCGCTCAGTTAAGCAGCCTTAAGGCGGGAGAGACAATTCATCTCAAAGTCCGCAATCGCTTGGGGGAACGTAACCTTCAGTGGGTCCTGGGCAGTCGCGAAGAAACTGCATATGAGCTACGCGACATTGACGGAATCACGCCGCAGGATAGAGTTCGCCGCACCGCATGGTTGAAGGGTGATGCAGAAGGGGACGGAGAAAACCACCCGTGATCCGAACCGTCGCGATGCTCGCGTTTTGGGCGCTGCTGCTGCCTATTGCTGCACTCATAGGTTTTCCGTGGACGCTGATTACTGGGGACGTCAGTCTCCTCTACCGGATGGGCATGTGGGGCGCATGGACCGGAATTCACATCGCTGGAGTTCGCGTCCAAACGGTAGGAATGGAAAAGTTGGATCCATCGCGCACTTACATCTTCATGTCGAACCACGTCTCAAATATTGATCCGCCGTTACTGCTGCCGATCATTCCCCGCCGGACGTCGGTCATGGCGAAAAAAGAATTGTTCAGCTATCCGGTGCTGGGAAGGGTGATGCGCTTCGGTTCGCTGGTGCCGGTGGACCGAGGCAATCGCGAATCCGGCATTGCGGCCGTGCGCTCAGCGGCGGCGGTGATTCGGCAAGGCGTGAACATGACGATCTTCGTGGAAGGGAAGCGCTCATTCGTCGGAAAACTTCTGCCCTTCAAAAAGGGGCCGTTCTATCTCGCTGAAGAATGCGGCGTCCCTGTGGTTCCCGTGACGATTGTGGGCACGCATTACATTATGCCGAAGCAAAGATTTGCGATTAAACCAGGCATCGCAAAGGTTATTTTCCATGCTCCGATTGAGCCGGCAAGTTTCGGGGGACGAGAAGGATTAATGCACAAAGTACGCGCTGCGATTAACAGTGGCCTTCCGGCTGAAATGCAGGAGCAAACTGAGGCCGCACGCGAAGGGTGAACATAAGGGGTTCTTTGTCGTTACAGCATCACTAACTACTCTCGATCGCCTCTCTTGCGTATCAGGCGCGCAAGCTCCGGCAGTCTACTGAAGATTGCAGTGGCCCGCATCCATTGCTTATGGTCAAATGCGGGCGAGCCGCTCACCACAGAGCCAGGAGCAATGTCGCCGTGAGTTCCGCTCTGCGCGGTCACAATGACGCCATCTCCAATCTTGCAATGTCCGGCCACGCCGACTTGTCCAGCGAGGACGACTTTGTTTCCGATATTGCTGGAGCCCGCCAAGCCCACTTGAGCGCAGAGTAAGGTGTCCTCGCCAATGTGGGATCCGTGTCCTACCTGCGCGAGGTTGTCAACTTTTGACCCGCGTCCAATGTAAGTCTCTCCAACGCTGGCACGGTCAATACAGGCATTCGCTTGTACCTCAACGTCGTCCGCAAGAATTGTTGGCCCAGATTGCACGATCTTGTGCCAGCGTCCCTGGTCATCTTTGGCAAAGCCGAAACCGTCGGCCCCAATTACCACCCCGTTTTGTAAGAGGACGCGGTTGCCAAGCCGGCAATACTCGCGGACAACTGCATGACTGTGAGCAAAAAAATCCGTGCCGATTCTAACTCCGCGATAAATCATCACGTGGGCGAGGAGTATCGCGCGATCTCCAATCTCGACCTCCTCGTTGATCACCACATACGGACCGACGTGCGAATCCCGTCCAATTTTCGCCGAAGGATGAATGACCGCTGTGGGATGAATTGCGGGAGAGTATAAAGGGCTCTGGTAAAAGATCTGAATTGCACGGGCGAAGCTTAGGTAGGGATTTTTGCCCCGCAATAATATTTTTGGTCCCGCCGGAAATTCTTCTGAGACGATGACTGCCGCAGCTTTTGTCGTCCGAATTAACGGCGCATATTTTGGGTTCGCAACAAACGTGATGTGTTGTGGGCCCGCCTCTTCGATGCCTGCAACCCCGCTGATCTCCGGATCGTCAGCAGTCGCCGCGTTGTCAACATGCAGTCCGAGCTTGCTAGCAATGTTGGACAGTCTCATAGGTTATTGAACGAGGTGAGTGACTTTGGAAATTGTATCGGAGCAGATGTCTATTCTCGAAAAAAAACAAAGTCGAAGAAGAAATGGGATTGGCCTAACGTCCTTACTCACCAAACATGGGAACTTGCCTGACATCACTCACCATACCCTTGCGCTGTCTCCGGCCTGCTCCAATCACGGCCAGCACAGTAAGGGAGTCCAGAGCGCTGCGGGGAACGAAAATTCGCTGCGTGTTCGAGCGCAGGTCGGGAGGGTTGATCAGAAACCCGTCAGCGCTGGTGAGCGAAAGGTCGTTGGGCATCATGCCTTCGAGCACTTCGTTGTCTTTAAATCTCAGCCGTACCCATAAGCCTTCAGTCCGCGGACGGCTAGTAAAGGTCTTTCGCGTGAAAGCTTCCGAGTCGCCAAATTCGCGTACGAAATAAACGACTTTTATGTCGCTAAGTTCGATGGCAACCACGTTTCCAGACGTATTCAGGAGCTCGAGCTTGCCATCCTGAATAAAGTTCGCAGGCGAAACGAAGCCGTTCAAGGTGTCACGGTCCATTTTGCGGACAACGACCTTCTTGTGCGTTGAGGGCATGTGAATTTGTGAAAGGCTTGCGCCGTGCGGACTCTGGCGCGTCACCTACAGAGATTCTCGCATTTTTTACCCGCAAAATGACGACGGATCACGTAAGTAGTAGCCAAACTGACAACGTTGTGTTACTTTCTGTAGTTTGCTTCTGCTCTAGGAAATCTTGCTAAGTCTAGTGCTTAGAGTTGTTTAGCTTCACTGGCCCATATCCAAAACTAGCTTGCCGAAGTCAAAACATGGCTGATTACATTTACACAATGGAAATCCGGTTGACGCCGGACCAGCAACGGGGTGTGACCCTGGTGCAAGACATTGCGCGCGCGGCAGGTATGAATGTTTATCTGACCGGAGGCGCCGTCCGCGACATCATCAGCGGATTTACCATCCGCGACCTTGATTTCACGGTTCAAGGCAATGCACTCAAGTTGCAGAAAGAGCTCGAACGCGGGGGCGCCATCATAGCAGCCGCGGACGATGATCTGAAAACTCTCTATTTGACCCTGCCGGGGAACGTCAGGGCCGAGATCAGTTCGGCTCGTACGGAAAAATACGAGAAGGCCGGCAAGCCTCCCGCAATCGAGCCCGCGACCATTATTGACGATCTGAAGCGTCGCGACTTCACGGTCAACGCCATGGCCCTGTCATTGAATCCTGGCTCACGTGGGTTGCTGATGGATCCCTTCAACGGTGCGGCCGATATTGAAGCCAAAGTGATTCGGGTGTTGCACAACTATGCATTTGTAGAAGATCCATCGAGATTGATCCGCGCCACGCGTTTCGCCACGCGTTTTCAGTGGCCGATGGAAGAGCGCACGCGCGCCCGCTTCGACTCTGCCAAAGAAAATAATTACATCGAATACATTACTAACAAAGCAATCGGTCATGAGATCGAACAGTTGGCTTACGAGGATGACCCGCTACAGATTCTCCGGGTGCTGGAAAAGGAAGAATGGCTCAAGGTGCTCCATACGCACTGGACGACTGCCAAAGTTGACGCCTCTGGCCTGGGCCAACTGCTGAAGACGCGGCAACAGATGAATGAATTGGGCTATAGCCCCGATCCATCCGCCGCGGTGCTGTTCTTTCTCACGTCGAAGGTCGGCGACAAGGATATTGCCGAGATGCGCAAACTCATACCGCGAAAAACGCTGGTGGAATCCTGGCGCGGTCTCGAAGACAATGCCAAGGACCTGGCGAAGCGATTGACCGGTAAAGAGGCCTCCACGCCTTCTCGCACGTGGAAATTATTGTCGGAAGCGCGACCTGAGCTGATTCTGTTTCTTGCCGTGACTTCACGCAACCAGTCGGTCACCCAAAAGATTAAGAATTTCTTCACCAAGTGGCGTCAGGTACAGCAAAAAGTTCCTTTGGTCGAAATGACGGAGCTGTACATAACTCCACAGTTGCCGGAGTATCCCAAGATCGCTCATGAAGTTTTCATGTTGCTGTTGGATGGCAAGCTGCGTTCCCATACTGAAATCCTCAAATTTCTGAAGCCCCTGGCTCCGCCCCCGCCACCACCTCCGCCACCCCCGCCGGTAAAACGCGGGCGAGGAGCGAAGGCAGCCGCTGCAGCCGCCGGAGCTGCCCCTCCGCCAGCAGTTGCGGGCAAACCGAAGAAGGGAAAAGGCGGGGTCGCCGCTCCTGTTGAGGCCCCCCCCATCGCGGCTGTCGCGCCGTCGAAGCGAGGGGCAAAGGGAATCGTTCCTGCGGCCACGAAAGGCGTTGCACTGGCGGCTGCGGCGTCGGAGAAGGCCGTCGCATCCCAGAGGAAAGATGCGCAGGTTGTCCCTTCCAAGAAGGCACCTAAGAGAGAAAGCAAGCCCTCGAAAAAGTCTTCTAAAGAGAAATCTAAGCCGAAAGCAAAGGCAAAGCCCGCTGCCAAAAAAGCGAAAGGTAAGAAGCGATAAGGTTGGCTGTGTATGAGAATTGCCTGCCCCGCCCTCACTTGCACACGCTAGAATGAGAATAGTTCGACCGTAATCCCCAACATGCCCCAATTTGTCCACCTCCACCTTCACACCGATTACTCATTGCTTGACGGCGCCTGCGACGTAGAAAAATTATGCGAGCGCGTAAAGGAACTCGGCATGCCCTCAGTGGCCATGACCGACCACGGCAATATTTTTGGAGCGGTGCATTTTGTCAACGCTGCCAAGCAGGCGGGCATCAAGCCCATAGTTGGATGCGAGCTGTACGTTTGCAAAAAGGACGACCATCGCATCGCACGTACGCCTCCGGATGGCGACACCTACAACCATCTTTTGGTTTTGGCTGAAAACGACGAAGGTTATCGCAACCTCACAAAAATAACGTCCGAGTCTTCACTGCACGGCTTTTATTACAAACCGCGTGTGAGCAAGAAGTTTCTTGCGGAACATTCCGGCGGATTAATTGGTTTGTCAGGATGCCTGAAGGGTGAAGTTGCCGAATATCTAATGGAAGACAAGTACGACGCGGCTCGTAACGCGGCAGCCACGTACAGCGATATCTTCGGCAAAAAGAATTTTTTTTTGGAGATTCAAGATCAGGGCCTGGAGATGGAACATCGCATCCATCCAGGACTCTTCCGCCTCGAGAAAGACTTAGGAATTCCGCTTGTCGCGACCAATGACAGCCATTATCTGTGCGAGGACGATGCGCACGCGCAGGACGTAATGGTGTGTATTCAGACGGGCAAATCCATCCGCGATGAAAAGCGGATGAAGTTTCAGGGGTCTGATTTCTACGTCAAGAATTACGATCAGATGTACCGCGTCTTTAAAGATTCACCGGAAGTTCTTGCGCGTACACTCGACATCGCCGAGCGCTGCAACATGCATCTGGAGAAAGTCAGCGACCCCTTCCCGCACTTTGACGTTCCCCCTGGTTACACTCTCGATAGTTATTTTGAGCATGTGTCACGCGAGGGATTTGCGCGTCGCCTGGAAGTGTTGCGGGACCTAGAGAAGCGGGGAAGAATCAAGCACAGTCTGGCGGAATACGAACAGCGGCTCACGCGAGAGCTCGCCATCATCCAACAGATGAAGTTTGCTGGTTATTTCCTTATTGTGTGGGATTTTATCCGTTATGCCTGTGAACACAATATCCCCGTGGGACCGGGTCGGGGATCGGCTGCGGGATCGCTCGTCTCATACGCTTTAGCAATCACAGACATTGATCCGTTACAGCATGAATTGCTGTTTGAGCGCTTCCTGAATCCTGAACGCATCTCCATGCCAGACATTGATATTGATTTCTGCATGAACCGGCGAGGAGAAGTTATTGACTACGTCACCGCTAAATATGGACGCGACAACGTGGCGCAGATCATTACCTTTGGCACGATGGCGGCGAAGGCGGCGATCAAAGACGTAGGGCGCGCCATGGACGTTCCCTACAGCGACGTGGACCGCATCGCGAAAATGGTTCCTAATCAAATCAATATCAAGCTTGAGCAGGCGATCAAGGATTCTCCCGCGCTGTTGCAGGCCTATGAGAATGACAGCCAGATTCGTGAGTTGCTTGATACGGCGCGAAAGCTCGAAGGGCTGGTCCGAAACTCCGGTGTGCATGCAGCCGGCGTCGTAATTTCGCCGCGCCCTCTCACCGATCTAGTTCCGCTGCACAGAACTAAGAATGACGAAATCGTCACGGCTTTCGACATGATCGCCATCGAGAAGCTGGGCCTGCTTAAGATGGATTTTCTTGGCCTTACGACGCTGACGATTCTCGATGACGCCCTGAAACTAATTGTTCAGACCAAAGGCGAGACTGTCGAGCTAGATAAAATTCCGCTCGAAGATGTTGCGACTTACGAAAAGGTCTTTCACAAAGGACTGACTTCCGGCGTTTTTCAGTTTGAATCGCACGGCATGCGCGATGTGCTGCGACGCTATCAGCCGAATTCTATCGAGGGCCTTACCGCGCTGAATGCGCTCTACCGTCCGGGGCCAATCCAGGGCGGAATGATTGACGATTTCATTGATCGCAAGCATGGACGCAAAAAAATCGAGTACGAGCTTCCGGAACTGAAAGAAGTGCTGGAAGAGACGCTTGGCGTCATTGTTTATCAAGAACAGGTGATGCAGATTGCTAACCGCCTTGCTGGATACTCTCTCGGTGAGGCCGACCTGTTACGCCGTGCGATGGGGAAGAAGCAAGCCGAAGAAATGGCCAAGCAGCGCCAGCGCTTCGTGGAGGGAGCGACCAAACAGGGATATCCGGGCAAGAAGATTGAAAAGATTTTCGACCTGATGGCGCAGTTCGCGGGGTATGGCTTCAATAAGTCGCATTCTGCTGCGTATGCCCTCCTGGCCTATCACACCGCATACTTAAAGACGCATTATCCGGTCGAATTCATGGCCGCGCTGCTGACATCCGTAACCGGAAACACCGACGATGTGGTGAAGTACATCAACGAATGCCGCGAGATGGGGATAGCGGTCGAGCCTCCGGACATCAACGTCAGCGACGCGAATTTCACTCCGCATGGAGAAGCCATACGATTCGGCCTGGCAGCAGTAAAGAACGTTGGACGCAATGCTATTGATTCCATCGTTGCCGGACGCAAGCGGCTCGGCAGCTATAAGTCCATTTACGAATTTTGCGAGACCGTAGACCTGCGATTACTCAACAAGCGTGTTCTGGAGTCATTGGTGAAAAGCGGCGCCATGGATGCTCTTGGACGCCGTGCGCAACTGACGGCAGTCCTCGACAAAGCCATTGACCATGCTCAGAAAGCCCAGCGGGATGCAGATTCAGGCCAGCACGGCTTGTTCGGTGTTTTCGAGGACCAGGAAGAAGTCCAGGCGCAGAGCGGGAAATTGCCGGACACGCCTGATTGGGATGAACACACGCGCCTGTCAGCCGAGAAGGAAATTCTAGGTTTTTTTATTACCGGCCATCCCCTCGAAAAATATAGCGGGAAACTTCAAGATTTGCGGGCGCTCAGTACCGCTGAAATCTGCGCTATGAAGTCCTCGACCGGTAAAGGTGAAAGTATCTGCACAGCCGGAATCATCACCAACATCCGCGTGGTGAAGTCGAAGCGCGGGGACTTTTATGCCCAAGGCGCACTGGAAGATATGCTGGGCACAATTGAGATGATCGTCTTTCCTGAAGCCTATAAAAGGCTGGGCGACAAGGTGAAGCTCGAAGTGCCTGTGTTGGTCCGGGGAGGAGTCCGCGTTGAAGAAGGCTCAAATCCTAAATTAACAGCGGACGACATTACGCCCTTGGATGATGCTAAAGTGACGCTGCCTAAGTCTTTGAGAATTCGCGTTCCGACTGAAAGCGGCGAAAGCGTTGTAGTAGACGAGTTGCATAGTCTATTCCTCCTCCAAAAGGGCGACGCCAAGGTCCTTTTCGACGTTGAGCGCCAAGGTGACTTTATGGTAGTCATGGAGGCCGAGGGATATAATGTGCAACCGGATAGAAATTTCATCGCACGCGTGGAAGCGCTATGCGGACGCGGCGCAGTGAGGGTCATCAATTGAAAGCTGGCGACCGATGAGAAGCTTCATTCCGAAGCGTGGGAATGCCCCTGCCGTCGCCATCTCTCCGAATGCAGATGCCACAATGGAGGGAGCGGATCTTCTGCTTTCAATGGTGGAGGCCCGCTGGAATGCCACGAACGGCAATGGCGACAAGATGCAATCTGGCCAAAAAGCCCAAACCGAGCTAGATAAGATTGAGCGCCAGCTCGCGAAATTGCAGTCTGCAAGCCCGGACAGTGATGGTCAGAACAACGACAGCGAGAAAAACGGCGGCAACGGAGCCAAGGTTCAGCAATTGCGTGATCGCATCGCCGCCCTGCGCGTGAAAGTGGCTGCCAGCCGCAGTGCGTGGCAAAAAGCTGAATTGGCACGTCATCCACAGCGGCCTTATACGCTGGACTATGTAGCGCGTATTTTCTCCGATTGGAGCGAGGTCCACGGAGATCGCGGGTTTGCGGACGATCCCGCAATCATTTGCGGGATGGTGCGCTTCCATGGCGCAGAGGCCATGGTCATCGGCCACCAGAAAGCGCGAGATACCAAGCAGAAAGTCTATCGAAATTTTGGTATGCCCAATCCCGAGGGCTATCGCAAAGCA
>JBEEGK010000276.1:0-20042 GCA_041166845.1 Acidobacteriaceae bacterium | reverse complement strand
GGTCTGCGGACGCGCCTTGCTCGCCAGCAATTGGCGCAAGACGTATTGCAGAATGCCGCCATTCGCGTAGTACTGCGCTTCCTGCGGCGTATCAATTCGTACCAGCGTGTCGAATTCAACCGTCTTTTCCTTCGTCTTCGCGAAAACCTTGAGCGTTCGCCCGGCTGCGAAGTTCTTGACCAATTCGCGGACTGCGCCGAAGTCGAAGATTTCTTCGCCCGTAAGATTTAGCGATTGAGCGCTCTCTCCGTTGACGAACTGCAGCGGCAGGATTCCCACCCCGACGAGATTGGAGCGGTGAATGCGTTCATAGCTTTCTGCGATCACTACGCGAACTCCCAGCAGGCGCGGACCCTTCGCTGCCCAGTCGCGTGACGAGCCTGAACCGTATTCTTTGCCGGCGACAATCACCAGTGGTACGCCCTCCGCAATGTATTTTTCCGAAGCGTCAAAGATGGACATTTCCCCACCTTCCGGAAGATGGCGCGTAAAGCCACCTTCAAGATTGGGCACCATCTTGTTTCGCAGGCGCACATTCGCAAATGTTCCCCGCACCATCACTTCGTGGTTTCCACGCCGCGAACCATACGAGTTGAAGTCCGCGGGCTTTACTCCATGCTCAATCAAGTACTTCCCCGCCGGACTATCTTTCTTAATCGAACCTGCGGGAGAAATGTGGTCGGTGGTAACGCTGTCTCCTAAAACGGCCAGCACGCGGGCGCTTTTGATTTCAGCCACGGATGCGGGTTTCACCGTCATATCATCAAAATAGGGCGCGCGCCGAATGTAGGTTGAATCCGGTTCCCATGCGTAGGTATCACCTTTCGGCACAGGCAGCGACCGCCAGCGTTGATCCCCCTCGTAAACCTGGGCATAGCTGTCACGGAACATGTCAGAGGATATGGACTTTCCCATCGCCTCTTCCACTTCGCGCTGTGACGGCCAAATATCGGCCAGGAAGACCGGCTTGCCTTGCCGATCTTTGCCAAGCGCATCAGCTTTTAAGTCGAGATCAATGCGTCCGGCCAAAGCAAAAGCGACAACTAAGGGGGGAGACATCAAGTAATTGGCGCGGACTTCAGAATTGATACGTCCCTCAAAATTGCGATTCCCGGACAAAACCGAGGCAACCACGAGATTGTTCTCATCAATTTCGCGCGAGACTTCTTCGGGCAGCGGCCCAGAGTTGCCAATGCAGGTCGTGCATCCATAGCCGACGATGTGAAATTTCAAGGTTTCGAGATATGGAATGAGACCAGCCCGCTCGAGATAATCCCGGACCACTTTCGACCCCGGCGCCAGCGAGGTCTTAACCGAATGCGGCACCTGCAACCCCCGCTTGACGGCTTTCTTCGCCAGCAGGCCCGCCGCGATCATCACTGATGGATTCGAAGTATTCGTACAACTTGTGATGGCCGCGATCACAACGCTTCCGTGACGAAGATTTCCATTCCTTGCGGTACCTGCCGCCGTGTCACCACTCTTGCTGGTCTTGATCAGTCCGGGGAGCGCTTTCTCGAATGATTCTCCTGCTTTCGAAAGCGCAACGCGGTCCTGCGGGCGCTTCGGCCCCGCGATACTCGGTTCGACTTCGGACAAATCGAGCGCAAGCAATTCCGAATATTCCGCCTCTGGAGTGTGCTCGTCATGAAATAAACCTTGCTCTCGACAATATGCTTCGACCAGAGCGATCTGTTCTTCGCTGCGTCCTGTGAGGCGAAGATAGGCCAGCGTCTCCTTGTCCACCGGGAAGATTCCGCAAGTCGCCCCGTACTCCGGAGACATATTTCCAATCGTTGCGCGGTCGGCGAGCGGCAGTTCCGGCAGCCCGGGTCCAAAATATTCCACAAACTTTCCCACGACGCCATGCTTTCGCAGCATCTCGGTGATGGTGAGAACGAGGTCGGTTGCAGTCGCCCCTTCGCGAAGTTTGCCCGTGAGCTTCACTCCTACCACTTGCGGAATCAACATGGAGACTGGCTGACCCAGCATCGCTGCCTCGGCCTCGATTCCACCCACTCCCCAACCGAGGACGCCCAGTCCATTCACCATCGTTGTGTGAGAATCTGTTCCCACCAGCGTGTCAGGATATGCGGTCCGCTTTCCGTCGGCTTCTTGCACGAACACCACGCGAGCCAGAAATTCCAGGTTCACCTGATGCACAATGCCGGTATCCGGAGGAACGATGGCGAGGTTGCGAAATGCTGTCTGGCCCCAGCGCAGAAAAGCGTAGCGCTCTTTGTTGCGAATAAATTCGAGTTCTGCGTTCAATCCAAAAGCCTGCTGCGTTCCAAATTCATCCACTTGCACCGAATGATCTATGACGAGTTCAGCGGGTTGCAGCGGATTAATCAATGCCGGATCGCCGGAGAGACGCTCCATCGCATCGCGCATGGCAGCGAGGTCCACTACCGCTGGCACTCCGGTGAAATCCTGCAACAATACGCGGCTGGGAGTGAATGCTATTTCCTGTTCCGGCTTCGACTTGCTGTTCCATGCCGCTAACGCGCGGATGTCATCGCTGGAAACGTTGCGGCCATCTTCGGTCCGCAGCAGATTTTCGAGTAGTATCCGCAGCGAAAACGGAAGATGGCGGGTCGAGATGCCTTGTTTATCGAGGACGGAAATGCGGTAGATTTCGTAATCGCGCTGCCCTACTCTGAGCGTCGAGCGGCTTCCAAAGCTATTCATAAAAATGGCCTTCGTTTCGAGGTACGCACGAGATAATTGCCGGCACCCACATATGAGCGCAGGACATGATCCCTAACCCTCTAGTGTAATCCTGTTCAGCGAAATTCTGGAGTGCCTAACTAAAGCTCGTGACTGCAATCCAGAGTATTCACTCTGCGCTCTAGTGGTGAAGCATTTGCAGCAGGAGCCAGACATTCAAGGCGGCAATGAAGATGGCCGTCGTCCATGCCAATATTTTCAACAACGGTGCATTCACAAATTCGCCCATCCTGCGTTTGTCGCTGGTGAACATCACCAGTGGAAACACCGCGAAACTCAGCTGCATGCTGAGGATGACCTGGCTCAGAACCAGCAAGTCGCCGGTGCCCCGTTCTCCCCAGAAAGCGGTCACCAGGATGGCAGGGACAATCGCCACGCTTCTGGTTATCAAACGTCGCAACCAGGGCCGCAGACGGATGTTTAGAAAACCTTCCATTACAACCTGGCCTGCCAGAGTTCCGGTCAATGTAGAGTTTTGACCCGAAGCTAGCAATGCCAGTGCAAAAATTGTGCTGGCCCCCGTGACCCCGAGGAGTGGAGTAAGAAGCTTGTAGGCATCCTGAATTTCGGCGACCCCGTTCATGCCGCGAGTGTAAAACGTCGCGGCTGAAACGATAAGGATAGCGGCGTTCACGAACAGCGCAAGCATCAACGCCACAGTTGAATCAATCGTGGAAAAGCGAATGGCCTCCTGTTTGCCACGGGAAGTACGCTCGAAATCGCGGGTCTGCACAATCGCTGAGTGCAGATAAAGATTGTGCGGCATGACGGTAGCTCCGAGAATACTCACCGCGATGTACAACATTCCTGGATTGCGCAGAATTTGCGGCGATAGCACGAAGAAGCCATGAGCAAGCCCGGCCAGCGCAGGACGAGAAAATATTAGTTCCATCCCGAAACACACACCGACGGTGCCGATTAGCACCACCACCAACGCCTCCAGAAAGCGGAAGCCCCTCTGTTGCAGAAGCAGAATCAATAAAACATCCAACGCTGTGAGGCAGACGCCGACCAACAGAGGAATGTGGAAGAGCAGGTTCAACGCGATGGCGGAACCGATGACTTCCGCCAGGTCGCAAGCCGCGATCGCAATCTCTGCAACCACCCATAAAAATAACGATACTGGACGGCTAAACTGTTCGCGGCAGCTCTGCGCCAAATCGCGCCCGGTCGCAACCCCTAGCCGAATGGAGAGGGTTTGCAACAGAATGGCCATGAAATTGGAAAGAAGAATGACGGACAGAAGCGTGTAGTTGTACTTCGATCCGGCAGCCAGGTCCGTGGCCCAATTTCCGGGATCCATGTAGCCGACCGCGATTAGAAAGCCCGGGCCGGCAAAAGCCAACATCTTCCTCAAGTAAGAGGCAGTACGCGGGACCTTGAGGCTTCCGTGGATCTCGGGCAAACTGGGTTGACTGATCGCGTGGCCCCACCTCCCGAGTTCAGTCTTAGTTAAATTCATGCAATTTAATGGCCCTCATTGAACACTCTTAGCTTTAGTATACCGCATTAAGTAAACCATAGTTAATGAGGGAGGGAGGGGCCGAAGAGAAGGGATCGCTAGCTTGAAAACTTCTTGCGGCCTCGGTGTGAATCAGTCGAGACCCATACCTTTTCGGCGGCTGAGCTTCCCAATGCCACGTTTCCAGCGTCGGTGGCCAGATTGAGGGTCTGATCGTAGTTTCGTCCTTGGACGTTCACAACCGTAGCGGGTCTGATTCCGCGCTGCTCCAGAAATTCCAACAGATTTCGATCGCGCTCATAGATTCCGCTGACCAAATATTTCTTGCCAACTTCTGCTTGAGAAAGTAGTACAAGGCCCCGGCGGCGGCGGCTCAACGGACTCTCCAATTCGCTGAGATTCCCGTGTGGGCAAGCGCCTCCGCGACCGAGTTTCGCAAGCAGTTTGGACTCAAAATCCGGCGACACCGCATGCTCAAGTCGCTCGGCCTCGTCATGCACTTTGTACCACTCCATACCAAACATTTCGGAAAGCATGCGCTCTATAAGGTGGTGCCGCAGGCTCAACTTTCGTGCAATCTTCCGTCCGGCACTGGTTAAGCCAACATGTCCGGTCGGCTGTACCCGAACTAATCCATCCTTTTTCAAACGTCGCAACGCCATGGTTACAGCGGGCGGAGAGACTTCGAGCCGGTGCGCCAGAGTGGCGGAAATCACGCTCTCGCCTTCGCTCTCAGACTCGAGAATCGCTTTGAGGTAATCTTCTTTTGAGACCGTTATCACTGACTGGAATTATAAGCCGAGTTAAACATAGTTAACTACTGTGGCGTTTCGAGGCTGCAATGTTGCCTCCAGCAGGCCAAAATCCCCCACTTTAAGTAGCGACCGTTTGACATCAATCGCAGACCTCCCTAACCTTGTCTTTCCAAAGTTATGAAAGTACTTGTAATTGGAAGTGGCGGCCGCGAGCATGCGCTGGTCTGGAAACTGCGCCAATCCTCGCGTGTCACCAAGGTCTACTGCGCGCCCGGAAATGGCGGTATGGCAGACGACGCGGAGTGTCTCTCGGTGGATATCAAGAGTCTAGAATCCCTGACCGCTCTGGCGCACAAACTACAGCCGGACCTGACAGTCGTTGGTCCAGAATTGCCGCTTCAGCTAGGAGTCGTGGACGAATTTACTCGCCGGGGATGGCGTACCTTTGGCCCCACGAAATCGGCGGCACGCCTCGAGACCAGTAAAAGCTTTGCCAAGCAATTCATGCAGAGGCATCGCATCCCGACGGCCCATTACGCGATCTGCGGCTCGCTAGACGAGGTGCATGCTGCCCTCTCACATTTTTCTAGCCCCGTAGTGGTTAAAGCGGATGGCCTGGCAGCGGGCAAAGGCGTCGTAATCTGCAAGACCAAGGAAGAAGTGATTGCGGTCGCCGGCGAAATGCTCAGTGGGAAAATGGTGGGCGACGCCGGATCGCGCGTAGTGCTTGAAGAATGCCTGGAAGGCGAGGAGCTTTCATTCCTGGTTATCAGCGATGGAGAGCGGGTCGCTCCGCTGGTGGCTGCGCAAGACCACAAACGTATCGGCGATGGAGACAGCGGCCCGAACACTGGCGGCATGGGCGCGTACTCTACAAAATCTCTCATGGATGATCAGATGGCAACCTGGCTCATCCAGCATGTTGCGAAACCTGTTGTGGACGGCATGAAAGCCGAAAATGCCGAATATCGCGGAATTCTTTATTGCGGATTGATGATGACCGCGCGCGGCCCTATGGTTCTGGAATTCAATTGCAGATTCGGGGATCCCGAAACTCAGCCGATCCTGATGCGCCTGGATAGCGATTTAGTTGAGGCGCTCGAGGCTTCTATCGAAGGCCGCGTCAGCGAAGGCGACTTTCGATGGTCGAGTGACGCGTCGGTATGTGTGGTGATGTCGTCGGGCGGATATCCAGGAACTTTCGAAGCCGGAAAAAAAATTACCGGAATTGAAGAAGCCAACCAAGTGGATGGCATCAAAGTTTTTCATGCCGGCACCGGCAAACAGAACGGCGACCATTACAGCGCCGGCGGACGAGTTTTAGGAGTGACCGCTCGGGCTGCGGATTTGCACACCGCGGTTGACCGCGCTTACCTCGCTGTCTCAAAGATAAGTTTTGACGGAGCGCATTATCGAAAAGATATTGGGGCCCGCGCTTTAAAAAAATAAGGGGAGCTGAATAAAAGAATGAGTCAGGCAATCGTTTCTATCGTAATGGGCAGTGATTCCGACCTCGAAATCATGCGCGAGGCCGCGACAGCGCTCGACGAATTTGGGGTTGCGTATGAAATGGATGTCACGTCCGCACACCGTTCTCCCGATCGTACCGCCGATTATGCCCGCAAGGCCGCAGGACGAGGCATTCAGCTGATCATCGCCGGGGCTGGCGGCGCGGCGCACTTAGCGGGAGTGATCGCCGCGCACACAACGCTGCCGGTAATTGGGGTGCCGATTCCTTCGACTTCGCTAAATGGAATGGACTCACTGTTGGCGATTGTGCAGATGCCCGCTGGCATTCCGGTTGCGACCGTCGCCATCGGCAAGCCCGGCGCCACCAATGCCGGGATTCTTGCCGCACAAATCCTGGGTCTCGCGGATAAAGGTATCGCAGCGAAGTTGGCTGCTTACAAAGAAAAGCTGGCCAACGGAGTCGCACAGAAATCACAGAAGCTGAAAAACTCTTTGGTGAAGTAATAACGAAAATCGCCTTGCTAAAGTTTCAATCCCTTCAAATACTCACGCAGCGGTCCGGCGAGATCTTCGCGCTTAAGGGCGAAATCCACGGTCGCCTTGAGGAAACCTAGTTTGTCTCCAGCATCGTGTCGCAAGCCGTCGTAAACGTAGGCATACATTTTTTCTTTTTTCATCAGGAGCCGCATTCCATCGGTAAGCTGCAACTCGCCACCCGCCCCCGGCTTTATTTGCGTTAACGCATCGAAGATCCCCGGCGTCAAAATATAGCGCCCAATGATCGCGAGTTTTGATGGTGCGTCCGCCAGTTTCGGTTTCTCCACCATGTTATGGACTTCATAAAGACGTCCATCGAACTTGCCCTTCACCGAAGTCGCATCCAAAACGCCGTAAGCGGAGATGGCTTCGCCCTCCACAATCTGCGTGGCAATCACCGAGCACTGCACATCGTTGAACACATCAATCATTTGCTTCAGGCAGGGAGGATCGGCATCAATGATGTCATCGGGAAGCAGTACTGCGAAAGCTTCGTCCCCGACGAGTTCGCGCGCGGTCAGCACCGCGTGTCCCAGGCCCAGAGCTTCTTTCTGCCGGACGTAGGCCACCGGAGCCATGTCTGAAACCTGTTTGACTGTCTTCAACAGGTCGGTCTTCCCGCGCGCCTCCAGGGTGCGTTCCAGTTCGTAGCTGGTATCGAAATGATCTTCGATGGACTGTTTGCCGCGACTAATGACCATCACGAGCTGACTACATCCGGAAGCGAGGGCCTCTTCCACGCCGTATTGAATGATCGGCTTGTCCACCAACGCCAACATCTCTTTGGGCTGAGCTTTCGTGGCCGGCAAAAAACGTGTTCCCATCCCGGCCGCCGGAAAGACCGCCTTGCGAATCTTCATCGTCATGCTTTGGATACCTTATGCACTTTTCTTATTGGATTTCAGATGCTCAGATGCGCTTGCGTTCCACCGCGGCCAGATTCTAATCTTACGAAGCGATTGACGGAGAAGCTTCAGCGCCGGCCAGCGACTCCAAAAGAGTTTCGATGTAGTCCAACACTTCATCCGCGGCAGTTGCCTGCAACCTGAATTGCAGCGTTCCGTCGGGGGTAAATTTCGCGCCCGACTGACACGAAACGAATTTCGCCAGTTTGCCTGGATCAATGGCTGCGCTCTGCCGGAACTTGATGGTCACTAGTTCGTGCTTGCGGTCCACCGCGATAACGCCAACCCGGCCGGCGAGCAATTTCAAAGAGGCAAAGTCCAACAGGTTTCTCACGGCCGGTGGGGCCTCACCGTAGCGGTCACGCAATTCCGCACCCACGTCATTCAATTGCGATTCGGTCTCGACTCCCGCGATTCGTTTATACATTCGCAGGCGCTGATTTTCTTCCGGAATATACTCAACCGGAATTCTAATCAGCAGCCCGAGGTTAAGCTGCGTTTCGGCCTCATCCGCGCTGACTTCACCCTTCATCTCGCGTACGGCATGGTCGAGCATGCGGGTATATAGTTCAAATCCTATTGCCTCGATGTGGCCGCTCTGCTCTCCTCCCAACAAGTTCCCCGCACCTCTAAGTTCCAAATCCAGCGCAGCGATCTTAAAACCCGCGCCCAAATCGGAGAATTCTTTCAACGCTGCCAGTCGCCTTCGCGCGATCGACGTGAGTTCGATCCCGGCTGGCAGAAGTAGATAGGCATAAGCCCGGCGATTCGACCTCCCCACGCGCCCGCGTAACTGATAAAGCTCTGACAGGCCGAGCCGGTCAGCCCGGTTGATCAGGATGGTATTGCAAAGTGGAATATCCAAACCGTTCTCGATAATCGTGGTTGCGACCAAGATGTCGGCCTCATGATGCATAAACTTCATCATCACTTTTTCCAGTTCGCCTTGCGACATCTGTCCGTGGCCCACGGCAATACGCGCTCGCGGGACCAACTCCTGCAACTTGGCGGCAATCTCCCAGATACTCTCAACTCGGTTGTGGACAAAATATACTTGCCCGCCGCGATCCAATTCCTGCTCGATGGAGGATTGAATCAGTTTTTCGTCCCAGCTTGCGACTACGGTCTGCACGGCAATCCGGTCTTTGGGAGGGGTTTCAATCACGCTCATGTCGCGTAGCCCAACCAGAGACATGTGCAGTGTGCGCGGAATCGGGGTGGCAGACATGGTGAGCACATCCACCTCTTTCCGCATCTGCTTCAGGCGCTCTTTGTGGCGCACTCCGAAACGCTGTTCTTCGTCCACGACCAGCAGGCCAAGATCAGAAAATTTAATATCTTTGGAGAGCAGCCGATGAGTACCGATCAGGATATCTATCTTGCCGCCTTCAACTTTTTGAATAATTTCCTTTTGCTGCTTGGTTGTGCGGAAGCGGCTGATCATTTCGATTGTGACTGGAAACGCCGCGAACCGCCGTTTGAAAGTTTCAAAATGTTGAAATGCGAGCACCGTCGTCGGAGCTAACACCGCGACCTGGCGATTATCGTTAACCGCCTTAAACGCACCGCGCATTGCAATTTCCGTCTTACCGTATCCCACGTCCCCGCACAGCAGACGATCCATGGGTTGAGACGATTCCATGTCGCGCTTCATATCAACGATGGCGAGGTCCTGATCTTCGGTCTCGGTGTATTCGAAGGCGTCTTCGAACTCGCGCATCCATTCGTTGTCGGTCGAGAAAGCCCGTCCTTTCGCAGTCTTGCGCTCCGCATAAAGCTTGAGCAACTCCTCCGTCATGTCTTTCATGGCCTTGCGGACGCGGGCCTTCGTCTTTGCCCAAGTCGCGGTGCCGAGATGATTCAGCGCTGGCTTCACGCCCTCGGAGGACCGATATTTCTGAATCAGGTCGAGGCGCGTGAGCGGAACGTAGAGTTTTGCGCCCTCGGCATATTCGAGCAGCATGAACTCGGCGTTGCCGTCGCCCTGATTAATCTCTTTGAGCCCCTGATATTGCCCGATTCCATGTTCTACATGGACTACGTAATCGCCAACTTGCAGATCGCGAAAGTCCGAAAGAAACGCCGAGACTTTCGATTTGCTGCGCTGCGGGCGAGAGACTACCGATTCAGTTTCATCAAAAAGATCGTGCGCGCCAAAGATTGCCAGGTTGGCGTCGGGAAAAATCACGCCATCCGGCACATAGGCCTTCGCTAACGTAGAGGCGAGCAATTCGCCCGCAAAATACGCGGTCTCGTCGGCATAGCTTTCTCCTCCGCGAGTGCGACTGCCCAAGCGAAAAGACACGCTGCTTTCGCTGAAAGCGTCCGCGAGGCGCTCTACTTCACCGATATTCGGCACTGCAATGAGTACTCTTCGATTGTCGGTGCTCTGCTTTTTAACTTCTTCCAGCAGTGCTGGGATGGAACCGTGGAAGCGCGGGGCTGGTTGCGAGTGAAAAGCGACGGAGTCAGTCCCGTCGCTACGCTCGACTCCGAGGAGCTCGAGGTTGGCGCCGGGGACAACGGCAATCTTTTGGAGAAATTCTTCGGGGGGGAAATAGAGGTCGGTGGGCTTCACGAGATTTCCTACTCCGCTGCGCTCGTGCGCCTCTTCCACGCGCGCCCAAACATGATCGAATTCTCGCGCCAGCGTCTCAGGCTCGTCATTCACCACTAGCGCGTCGGGCAACAAGTCGAACAGGCTCGATTGTGCTCCGGCCAGGGGAGCATAGAATTCCCAGCCCGGGAAAACCGTGACGCCGCCAGATTTCACAGCTTGCTCAACTATTTCCTCAGCCCCAGTTATGCGTCTTCCAGAAAGCCGGCCATGAATCGCCGCCAGCGTTTCGTCTGTTACAGGAGTTTCCGTGAGCGGCAGCAGCAACGCCTCGTCCATGGGATTCGACGAGCGCTGCGTACCGGGATCAAATTTTCGGATTGATTCGACTTCATCGCCGAAGAACTCAATTCGCACCGGACGGTCGGCCTCGGGAGAATAAACGTCAAGAATTCCGCCTCTGAGCGCGTACTCGCCCGGCATTTCAACAACATCAGTGGACGCGTATCCGATGGTATTCAAATGTCGCAGCAGTGACTCGGTATCGAGACCTTCTCCGCGGCGGATTGTGCGCGCAAGGTCGGCATAATACTCCCCGGAACGCACCCGCAAAGCAGCGGCAGCCATAGGCAAAACCACTATAGTCACCGCTCCGGAGGCGATTTTCCAGAGCGCAACCGCCCGCTCCTCCTGAATCTCAGGATGCGGCGAGAGGCTTTGAAAAGGCAGAACGTCGCGGTTGGGAAGCGCCACGATGGAATCAGGATCGCTGCTTCCGATGAGTTCGTGGAAGGCTTGCAGCACCGGTAACAGTTCATCTACAGCCTGATTATCCGGCTCGATAAGCACGATGGGACGCCCCGCTAGTCTTTGCAACAACACCAGCACCAATGCTTTTGCGGAAGGAGTCAGGCCAGAGACACGAATTCGCCCCGCATTCTCTCGGAAGTGGGAGGATACGCGCGTGAAGGCAGGCAACTTTTCCAAGTCCACGAAAAGATCGCGGACAAACGGCAGAACCATCTCTTTAAGTTTAACAGGGAAGCTAACTGAGTTGCCGCAAGCACAAACGCACTAGCGTTTAGATTTTTTGCTCGAAGCCCTGCGAGGTGAGGCCCTTTTCTTCCAGCTCAGAAGTACGGCAGCATGGGCGATTGCCGCGTTGTCAGTACCCATTCCTTCTGGAGTTTTGGCTTTCACTCCCACGCAGTCGGCCCGAATGCCGAGCAATTTCGCAACATGATTGCGGATGGATTCTGCATGTGGGCCAATTTTTGGCGCGGCGAGAACCAGCGTTGCGTCCACATTAGCGACTGAGTATCCCGTTGACCGAACCCGCTTCAGGGCTTCCGCAAGAAATACCGCAGAGTCAGCCCCTTTCCATTGCGGGTCCGAGGGCGAAAACAGCATTCCGATGTCAGGCCCGGCAATTGCGCCGAGAAGCGCATCGGTAATCGCGTGCAGCAGCACGTCACCATCGGAGTGACCTCCCAACCCTTCGGGATGCTCTAACATGATGCCACCAATTTTCAAGGGGATTCCGCGCTTGAACTCGTGCGAGTCCCAGCCGTAGCCGATTCTTGCAGGCAGGGGTTTCTGCATTCGAATGCTTGCAGGTTTCGCCATTAGGAAGACTCTTTTGACTGGTAGAACTCTGCCAGCTCCATGTCGCCCGGAGTAGTAATTTTAATGTTTTTCGGCGAGCCCATCACCACCATCACTTTTTGTCCGGAGCGTTCCACTAACGACGCTTCATCGGTTCCGATGAATCCATCAGCCGTGGCTTCTTCGAAAGCCCTCTTCAGAATTTCGTAACGGAATCCTTGCGGCGTTTGGGCCATTACGATGCGCTCCCGCGGCAAAGTGGCCGTGATTAAGGCGCCCACGGCGGTGCGCTCAACCTGTTTAATCGTATCCACCGCCGGCAAGCCAGCGATTGCGGCTCCATATTTTTGCGCGGCCAGAACGACGTCCCGAATAATTTCATGTGTAACAAACGGCCTTACAGCATCATGGGCGAGCACAATATCATCCGCAGCCGCGCTTAGCTGCGCCATGGCGTTGCCAACTGTGTGCTGGCGATGCTCTCCGCCCTCAACAAACTGAACTGGTTTTTGAAGGATGTCTTTTGCTTCCTTCTCAAGTCGAGACCGGAACATCGCCATCTCGCTTTTTCGCAGCGCGACGTAAATTTCCGAAACTTCAGCGCAGGACGCAAACCTTCGCAGTGTGTGAAACAGAATCGGAACACCCGCCAAATCTGTAAATTGCTTCGACTGCGTTATTTTTTTGCCTCGAGTACCCGGAATGGGCGCCATGCGCGTGCCTAAGCCAGCAGCCGGGATAATTACTACAGTCTTCATAACGGGCGATCAGTATAAGTGGGCATTGATTCAAGTTCAAACACGGCCACCATGCACAAATCCAGTATCACCACCTTCCTATTACAGGACTTCCCTGTATTGAAAGTGCTGCCGCCACCGTCTTAAATCACACTTACCGGTCGTAACTTTGACTGAAGGTTGGTGTGGCAGTTATGAAGACCGCCGGCGTGGAAGTGGCCCTCCTCGAAGACCGAAAGCCCAACTGGTGGACTCTGGTCTTTTACTGCGGTGCATCAACCTTGGCTGCCGCTCTCGGGCTAGCACTATTATTTGCCGGCGCTACCGTCGTCTTTGCTTCCGGCCAGTCTTCAGAAACCGAACAAAATGGTGCTCTGCAAATCTTCCACGGCGTCGTAACCGACGATCACTGCGGTGCTCGCCATACGGACAAAGAGAAAAATCCGTCGGATTGCACCCGCATTTGTGTTCGCAATGGATCGAAGTATGCCCTGGTGGACGGAGACAAGATTTTCAAGCTCGAGGGGAACGACGCCGACTTGGCAAGGCTCGCCTGGCAGAGGGCGGACTTCGAAGGAACGTTGCGTAACGACACGATTTCTATCAGCAAAGTAATTCCAGCTCGATGAGCTGCTGCCTAGTCCACCATTCCTTCAGACGGTATTGCCGGTGCTTTTGCAGCATCTCTCGAGGGGCCGCCCACCGCGGCAGCGGCTGAAATCGGAAGACGTTCCGAACGCCCGCTTCCCCGCTCATCCCACTTTCCGAAAATCATCTTTCCGGCAGTAGTTTGCAAAACTGACGTCACGGAAACGTCAATCGTTTTTCCAATCATCTTGCGGGCATTGTCCACGACGACCATGGTGCCATCGTCTAAGTAAGCGACGCCCTGGTTGTACTCTTTGCCTTCCTTCAGAATAAAGACCTTCATAATCTCGCCCGGGAGCACGATGGGCTTCAGGGAATTCGCCAGTTCGTTGATGTTCAAGACTTGCACGCCCTGCAGTTGGGCAACCTTGTTCAGATTGAAGTCGTTGGTAATGATTTTTCCGTGATAAAGTTTGGCCAACTCGATCAGTTTAAGGTCCACTTCGCGAACGCTGGGAAAATCGTCCTCAACAATTTGGATTTGCACGGTAGCGATCTTCTGCAATCGTTGCAGAACATCAAGGCCGCGTCGTCCGCGATTGCGTTTCAGCGAATCGGCGGAATCCGCCACCAATTGCAGTTCGCGCAACACAAACTGCGGGGTAACGATCATGCCATCCAGAAAACCGGTTTCCGCGATGTCGGCGATGCGTCCGTCAATAATGACGCTGGTATCCAGAATCTTGTAACTCTCCTGCTGTTGCTTTTCGCCGCCGAACACGCCTCCCAAGGCGGTGAGATTCAGTAGTTCTCCCTTATTCGCGCCCACAACAAGGCCTACATAGGCCATAAGGAACATAACAATGAGTTGGAGAAAGGCCTGAGTCGGCCCCGGCGAAACGCTATTACGGATGACCAAAGAGAAAAGATAGGCGCCGAAGATGCCAAGGATGCTGCCGGCTGCGGCCCCAATCAGGCGTTTCAGGCTGACTCGCCTAAGTCGCCACTCGAATAAAACAATGCCGGCGCCGATCAATGCCCCGAGGGCCGCGTCCACGCTCGCGGACAGAGCGAAAGGTCGAATCAGATAACAAGTTGCTGCAATGCAAACAATAAATAAAAAACGTACCAGGAATAAGTCCATATGAGCCCCTTCGGACCGCCGTTCTAGCAGGCGAATTCCGCGCCAGTTTATAAATTAGTAACTAGCGTTGTTTTCACACGGAGCGCAAGAATGCCAACAATGAAATGCCCCGTTGCGGCCGTCCACGGACGAAGCCGCGCAATTATTGCTGGAAGTATATACCCAGGGCGCAAAACAGGGAGATTCGGGGAGAAATACTAATAAGATTTTCGCCGAATTAACTAGGCGCCGGCGATTTCAGCTTCGCAGCTTCTATCAACGCCCGGAAGATTGCACCAGAAGCTGCGTCGTCGGAACTGCGCTCTGGATGCCACTGTACGGCAAGGACGAAGTGGTCGGACGAGGTACCCTCAAGAGCTTCGATGATTCCATCCTCCGGACAACGCGCCACGACTCGAAGCCCATCTCCCACCACCTCTGCGGCCTGATGGTGGCTGGAATTTACCGGGATGGTAAGACCTCGCTTTTCGCCCTTTACGCCCTCAAGCCCGGAGGTCGCACTTGCGGGAGAATCAGAACTGGGACTACCCGGAGATCGGAACGAACGCCTGTCCACAATCTTCCCAAGCTTGGACTCGGGATCAACTTTAACTACGTGCGCTTCCGGAACTTTACGTCCGGCCTCGTGGTTGATCTCCGATTCGATGTGCTGCAGGAGAGTTCCGTGGCGATGGACATTCAGAATTTGCAGTCCATAACAAATACCCAAAATTGGCTTGCGTTTCTCGTATGCGTCCTGCAAAAGCAAGTCATCTACTGCGTCACGCTTTAAGTCTGCGGCTTCGGTTTTAGGATGTGGCTTGGCATCGTATTTCGCAGGATCAACATCGGCGCCGCTGCCCGGAAGCAGAACCGCGTCGCACTGTCCAACAATCTTCGCGACTGCGGACGCGTCCAAATCCAGTGGAATGCGAACAGCCTCTCCTCCCGCATCCTGCACGGCTTGCTCATATAATGGGATGGAGCGCTCCGCGTACTCAATGTCGCCGGAATGGGGCATGGGAATCGCGACTCGGATCGGCATGCGCTAACTTATCCGCTCGATTTCGAGGAGGGCTCTGGTCTGGCGATAATGACGTACTTCAAGAATTATGGCTGAGATAAGCACAACGCCTCCTACAACGACTGCCGTCGGAACCGCAATTTCACGGTATGCAGCGGTCAGGTTTGGATGCAATCCGCGCGCCCGTGAACCAATTATCATGCCAACAATTCCGAGCAAAAGGCTTATTGCAAAGGAAAGCAACGTTATCAAGAAGGTTACCAGCAGCACACGAAAAGGAATTAGATACCAGCGTGGCCTTGAAGCCGGTTTCTTGTGTGCGCTCGACATGATTTTAGGCTACAGCATATGCGCCGCAGTCGCGTAGCTCAGTACGTTAGAATACCGAAATGTCTCAGGTTGCACCCGTGCTAACGCGGTCTCCGGCAGAGGTCGTTCGTCAGAACCCAGTAACGCAAGGTCCTAATGGCATCTGCTATGCCGTTTCCGGCGAAACGATGGTGTCTGAGTCTGACGTGGAACGCATGGTATCCGCAGTGCCCGTCGCAGCGGCGGCGGCTTTGAAACGCAAAGCGTACTACTTCGTACCTCTTACCGTAAATCAAGGCGACGGAACCGTGATTGCCGATCGTTACGATATCGCCCTGAGCGACAACGCAGTATGCCACCGTGATCTCGAGCTTGGCGACTCGCAGTGCGTATTCATCTCCACCCGCCTGATGGATGATAAATTCTCGGTGGCTTTCGAGTTCTACATCAATGTCGGACACGCGATAGTCGAAAAAGCCGGCGTCTCCAAGGATTTTGCCGATCTGGTCTGGAAGCAGGCAAGCGCAAATGTGCGTGGGGAAACCTCGCTCGACGCCTGGGAATTCCGCAAGCTCGCTACCGCCGGAACCGACATCGAAAAGAATAAGAACGATTATTTCGCGGCGGCGTTCGCCGACTCGATCTCGATTTATCTGCTGTCTTTGTTTATAGACGTGGATTACCACGATCTACGCGAGCGGGATTATCCCCTGCTGGCGCCCTCCGCGATGGCAGAACGTTTGCGCAAGACCGTGGAATTATTTCCCGCGAATTCGGGATTCGAGTTCTCGATCATCCATAAGCGGCGTACGTAGGTAGATCTAAGGGATTTCCTTCCGGACTTGGTCCCAGAATGTGACGCGCTCAAAAAAAATCACAAGCTCTCCAGGTTTCGGAGTTACCGGCCACTTCAAGTTGGCGTTCCCACAACTAGATTTTGCTATTAAGCCTGTTTTGAGAATCTGATCCGTGCGAAAGCCAATAAGCTCCGAGCAGTTCCGAAACGGGCCAAGAGGATGGTCAACATAGATGCGCTCGGGGTATTCGGGCGGAGCAAAGACGGTTATACCGTCCTGGTTGGTAACAAGTATTCTTTTCCGTATGTAACAGACATCGCTACGTCTATGCCCTTGATGGGTTTGCCGTTCTTGGCGTTGAGCGCACGGATCGAAAGCGGATGACTTTTTTGCGCAAAACATATGGCGTGAACAGCGATGAACAGTCCGAAAATAATCGCGGAAGTAATACGACCGTAGGTTAAGCCGTTTTGTCGCATGGTTGATCTCCCATGCTCCGCGAGACTTCTAGAATTTGAGGATTATTCTCTCCCGGTGCGGGCTCGATTTTAACGCCACAGTATTGTAGTGCTCTCTACTTTCTCTGTCCTATTTTCGTTGCTCCGATAGTACGTGTAATAAAATCGTCCACCCATGCAAGTTACCGTCCGATCCTTCGCAAAAATAAACATCGGGCTGCGCATAGGCCAGTCCCGGGACGACCGATTCCACGAACTCCGCACTATCTATCAAACCATCGCGCTCCACGACATCCTGAGAATTGAAGTAATCAAGGGACAAGGAATCGAAATTCGCTGCGAAGACGCCAGGGTCCCGCTCGACTCAAGTAATACTTGCTACAAGGTCATCGAACTCGCGGTGTCGGCCTTAAAGACACGAGGGCGTGTCGTTCTAGAGATTGAAAAGCGACTGCCGGTGCAAGGCGGAATGGGAGGAGCCTCCAGCAATGCCGTCGCCGCTCTCTTAGCCTTGGAACGTGCGCTAAAAAAGCAAATTCCTGCTTCGGATAAACTTCGCATTGCCGCTGAAGTCGGATCGGACTTACCGCTTTTTCTCATCGGAGGAACGGTGCTCGGCGTCGGACGTGGAGAGGAAGTCTATCCCGCGCCTGATTTACCCTCCCTACCATGCGTTATCGTCACGCCGGATATCGCAGTTTCGACTCCAAAGGCTTTCGCCGACTGGGATAGCTCCCATGAAATCACTGCTGAGCAATATCCAGAAACGGACATCCCTCAATTGACGCCTAGGCGGCCCTCCGATAGAATGAATGAGTTCAGTCGTGCTATTTCTGCGTGGCTGAGTAGTTTATCCGGTGTCCCTGTGATAAAAGGCAGGGGCCGGGCCGAGACCCCGCTTCTCGACCTTGTCCGTACCGGGATTGAAAACGACTTCGAACAAGTCGTCTTTCCTCAATATCCCGAATTGCGAGAGGTCAAGAGTGTCCTTAAGAAGTCAGGCGCTGACTATGCCTCGCTTTCCGGTTCCGGTTCGGCAACTTATGGATTGTTTTCATCCAGGGCAGCAGCCGTGAAAGCGGCGTCCCGGTTGCGCAAGGCAGGGATTCCTGCCGTGGCGACCACCACGCTGACGCGCCCGCAGTACTGGAAGAAACTTTTTTGATTGTTGATTTCTGATTCTTAGTTGAAAATCAGGGCGCTGACCGAACCGTTCGTCAGCATTTCGTCAATCACAAATTTTTCATTGGGCCGTCGACTAATGGTAGGTCAAGTGCCTTTGGAGCACTTTGTCTAGGTTCGAATCCTAGCGGCCCAGCCAGAAAATCGGCTTTTGGCTATAAGCCTTTGGCTAAACTCAAGGGCGCTGGAATTCAAGCCAAGAGCTAAGAGCTGCTGACTATGGCCACTCTCGCAACCGCGACCGAGAAGAAAATGAACGCCGACGATAAAACGGAGCGCAAGCCGCACCGCGCACGCGTTGACGACAGGTTCAAAGTCTTTTGCGGTACCGCCAATGAAGCTCTGGCGGACGAGGTTTGCGTATTTCTCGGACTGACGCGCGGACAGGCGCTGGTCACGCGTTTTAAAGATGGCGAAGCTTATATACAGATTCAAGAGAACGTTCGCGGAGCGGATGTTTTCGTAATTCAGCCGACTTGCCATCCTGTAGATCAGCACTTGATGGAACTGTTGTTGATGATTGATGCGCTGAAGCGGGCGTCAGCTAGGCGGATCACGGCAGTCATTCCATATTTTGGATATGCGCGGCAAGACCGCAAAGACAAGCCGCGAGTGCCGATTTCCTCGAAGTTGGTGGCCGATCTACTAACTACCGCCGGAGCCGATCGTGCATTGATCGTTGACTTGCACGCGCCCCAGTTGCAGGGATTTTTTAACATCCCGGTGGACCACTTATTCGCGTCCCCGGTGCTGGTAGATCATTTTAAGCGGCTGAATTTACCGAACTTGACTGTGGTTTCGCCGGACGCAGGTGGTGTGGAACGCGCCCGCTTTTTCGCCAAGAAAATGGATGCGGCACTCGCCATCGTTGATAAGCGGCGCGTCGAGGTCAATGTGGCGGAAGTGATGCACGTCATCGGCGATGTTGAAGGCCAGACTTGCCTGGTGATTGACGATTTGATTGATACCGCAGGCACGCTGGTAAAGACCGCCAGCGCGTTACTTGAGAACGGTGCGCGCGAAGTTTACGCCTGCTGCTCGCATCCTGTGCTATCGGGACCGGCAGTAGAAAACATTTCGAAGTCCAGCATTAAAGAAGTGGTGGTCACGAATACGATCCCACTTTGTGAGGCGGCTAAGAACGAAAGCAAGATTAAAGTCTTGTCCATCGCTGGATTGATCGGTCGCGCTATCCAGTCAATTCACGAAGAGACTTCGGTCAGTAAATTATTTTTGTAGAACGGAAATCAAATTATGGCTACCGCAACTGAAAACAGCTTATTAGAAGGTCAGCAACGCACCGCCGGAACTAAAAATGACGCTCGCCGCGTCCGTGCAGCGGGTAAAGTTCCTGCCGTACTTTATGGTGCAGGAAAAGACGCGCAATCCCTGAGCCTCGATCCGCGCCAGGTCTCGCGCATCCTGCATTCGCAGACCGGACACAACACCATTTTTGATCTCACCCTCGAAGGCGAGCGCACCAAGGCCATGATCGTTGACTGGCAATACGAGCCCATCAAAGGGGCTCTGTTGCACATTGATCTGAAGCGCATTGCTATGGACCAGCGGCTCCAGGTCGAAGTGCCTATCGTGCTTAAGGGCGAAGCCGAGGGAGTGAAGCTGCAAGGTGGAATCCTTGAGCAACTTCTGCGTGAAATCGAAATTGAGTGCTTGCCGGATGATATCCCCAGCTCCATCGAAGTGGACGTCAGCTCTTTGGTAATCGGCAAAGTGCTGCGCGTTTCTGACTTGCCACATGACCCGAAGTTGAAATTCCTTACCGATGAGAACCAGCCTGTGGCC